>JAFDED010000036.1 GCA_019310535.1 Deltaproteobacteria bacterium | reverse complement strand
TGTAAAATTTGAGTTACTCTTAGCTATTTTTAGGATATCTTGAGTTACTTTCCTGAGAACAGCTATTAATATATAACAATATCAATAGGTTAAGATATTGAACAGGCTCGATTTACCTTGATAACACTAAAAAATAAAAAAACCCCATTATCCTTTCCATAAGAAATGGGGTCTTCGCCTCTGTTCCATCCATGGTGCCCTCTGTGCCCTATCTAAAAAGAGCGGATTACCAGTGGCTTTAAAATATCAATTCACTATTCAATTTTAAGGACCCATAGTTTTATGGTGCCACAAAAAAATGGAATGTCAAGAAAATTTTTACCCCCCATTCGTAACCCGGAGCTTCCGTTTTTGCATTGACAGGAATTGCACAAATCGATACGATAAACATGCTGCAAATGAACCGATGGACGAACCGGCGCTCCTCCCGGAGGAGCCCGGTTTACTATCTCAACCCTCGCGCGCAGGAGGCCTTCATCATGAATGAAAATCTGAAGCCAATCAGCGATGCCATGTCCCAATGGGAGAGGGAATGCCTGCAACCCACCCTTGAACGCAGACCGGAACGAAAAGAGGAATTTCGATCCATGTCCGGTGAATTCCCGGTCAACCGACTGTACACGCCTTTGGATATTGAGGGACACGATTACCTTGAAAAAATAGGCTTCCCGGGATCGTATCCTTTCACCAGGGGCATCCATCCCGCGATGTACCGCGGACAACTCTGGGGGATGGTCCAGTACTCGGGCTTCGGCACCCCGGAGCAAACCAACCAGCGCTACAAGTACCTCTTCAGCATAGGCACCAACAGGCTCAGTATGGCGTTTGACCTGCCTCACCAGATCGGACACGATTCAGACCACCCTCTGGCCAAAGACGAGGTGGGAAGGGTGGGCGTCTCCGTCAATACGTTGCGGGACATGGAAATACTATTCGACGGTATCCCCATGGACAAAACCACCACTTCCATGACCGTCAATGCCCAGTCCGCCGTTACCCTGGCCATGTACATCGCGGCCGCGGAAAAACAAGGCGTGGCTCCCCATCAACTCTCTGGTACGATCCAGAACGACATCATCAAGGAGTATGCCGCCCGCGGCACGTACATCTTTCCCCCGGAGCCTTCACTCCGCCTCATCACCGATGTGGTGAGTTACTGCGCACGAAACATCCCCCGCTGGAACGCCATCAGCGTGACAGGCTACCATTTCCGCGAAGCCGGCGCCACCGCCTGCCAGGAGATCGGTTTCATGCTTGCCGACGCCATAGAGTATTGCCGGGCCATAACCCGGAGGACGGGCCTGGTGTTCGATGAGTTTGCTCCCAGGATAACGTTCCTGTTAACGTCGCACAGTGATTTCTTCGAGGAAGTGGCCAAGTTCCGGGCGGTGCGGAGGATGTGGGCCAAAATAGCTCGGGAATGGTTCGGCGCACAAAAACCGGCCTCCATGATGTTCAAGTTCCTGGCCGGATATGCCGGGGCCACCTATACGGCCCAGCAGGCGCTCAACAACGTGGTGCGGGGAGCTCTCCAGACCTTCGCCGCCGTGTTGGGCGGCGCACAGATTTGCTATCCGGCCGCTTACGACGAAGCGCTGGGTCTCCAAACAGAGGAGTCCGTGAAGCTTTCTCAAAGGACGGTCCATATCATCGCCGAAGAGACAGGAGTTACGAATACCGTGGACCCCATGGGAGGCTCGTACTACCTGGAGTCGCTCACAGACCGGATCGAGGAGCGAACATGGGAAATCATACACACCATCGAGTCCATGGGCGGAGCACTGGAGGCCGTGAAAAAGGGCTATTACCAGGAGGAAATACGCAAAAGCGCCTACGAGTACCAGCGCAAAATCGACAACGGAGAATTGGTGGTAGTGGGCGTCAACAAGTACGCGGAGGAAGAGCAGATACCGTACACCGGGCACGTTGTAGACCCGGAGGTGGAGCGTCTTCAGATACAGCGCCTGCACCAGGTGCGACAAGAACGCGACAACCTCACAGCGCAGAAATGCCTCGATGAACTCCGGCGGGTGGCAGGGAGCGATGAAAACCTTATGCCGCACATCCTCGATGCGGTGAGAGCTTACTGCTCCATAGGAGAGATATGCCAAGTTCTCCGCGAGGTGTTCGGAGAGTATGAACCAGGTGGTTTGTTTTAATTTTTCTTTTTGACTGGATACCAGAGTGCACGGGGTTTTCTTCATCCTTTTTTATTCTGTCAAAAGCTATTTTTAAAAGAACAGGGGACAATCATGCAAATCACGCGAGTTCTCTCGGAGTTTGTGGCCTCGGCATCCTTCGATCAACTGCCTGACGATGTGGCCCGCACCGGCAAGCTCTGTTGCCTGGACTGGATGGCTGTAACCCTTGCGGGCTCCCGTCAACCTCTGGTGGAGATACTGGTTGACCTGTGTCGGTCTCTGGGCGGCAATGAGCAGGCCACCCTGGTGGGCCGGCCTGAGCGTTTCTCCGTGCTTCATGCGGCGCTGGTCAATGGGTCGGCATCCCATGCGCTGGACTACGACGATGTCCACTTCGACGTGATCGGACATCCCACCATCTCGCTGCTCCCCGTGGCCATGGCCCTTGCCGAGCAGAACAAAACATCGGGCAGGGAGTTTCTGCTGGCCTTTGCCTTGGGCTTTGAGACCGAGTGCCGCGTGGGCAGGGCGGTCAACCCCGATCACTACGATAAAGGGTGGCATGCCACCGCAACGCTGGGAACACTGGGGGCGGCGGTCACCGCGGCCCGGCTGCTCAAACTTCCCGCCCCTGCCATTGTTCATGCCCTGGGCATAGCAGGAACGCAGGCCGGCGGAGTGAGGCAGGTCTTCGGCTCCATGACAAAACCATTCCACGCTGGAAAAGCCGCCATGAACGGTATGCTGGCGGCTCTTCTTGCCCAGCGCGGCTTTACGTGCTCCACCGAGATTCTTGAAGGCCCGCGAGGTTTCTCCGCCGTTCTTTCCACTCGCCAGGAGACCCAAAAGATTACTGAAGAATTGGGCCGGCGTTGGGCATTGCCGGATGTTCTTCTCAAGCGGCACGCATCCTGCTTTGAGACCCATCCCGCCATAGACGCTGTGCTGGCCTTGCGACAGCAGCATGCCATGGACCCCGAATCCGTGGCTTCTCTACAATTGGACCTTCATCCGTTTTGCACGGAGGTTGCAAACATCCGGCGGCCCCATTCGGGACTGGAGGCCAAATTTTGCATTCCGCACTGTGCAGCGCTCGCCCTGGCCACGGGGGAAACGGGAGAAGGCCAATTCACCGACGCAGTGGCCTTTAGGGATGACCTGTCCCGACTTCGAGAAAAAATAACAATCAATACCGTCCCCCATCTGGGAATCCACAAAGCCAGGATCGCCGTACAAATGACGGATGGCGCAGTTTTACATGCCGAAGCGGACACCCTGCACATCGGGCGGGACATCTCAATGAAAGAGAGAACCGCTGTGCAGAAGTTCCAGGAACTCGCGCCGCCCATCCTGGGACCCCGCAGGACGCAACAACTCCGGGAAGGTATCCTTCAACTGGAGGAATTGAATGATGTCAGCGGACTGATATCCCTGTGTTCCTCCCCACGTGAAAACACTTCAGCGTGAAAATTCAAAGGTTGTTCATCCCCGAACGGGAACAGAAGGACGTTTTGGAGAAAATGCAGATGAAAGACCGCAAGATTCGGGTCCTGGTTGCCAAGCCGGGACTGGACGGGCATGACAGGGGGGCAAAGGTCATAGCAAAAGGGCTGAGCGACGCGGGATTCGAGGTTGTATACACCGGCCTGCGGCAGACCCCCGAGCAGATTGTCAGCGCGGCAATCCAGGAGGATGCTGATATCGTTGGTCTCAGCATTCTATCGGGAGCCCATCTCAGTTTGACTCGCAGGGTTTTGGAGGGCCTGCGCTATCAGGGGGCCGAGAATATCCGCCTGGTTGTGGGAGGAATCATCCCGGCTTTTGACATCCCAAAACTCAAGGAAATGGGTGTAGCAAAGGTTTACCTGACGGGAACCCCGCTGAAGGCTATCGCGGAAGATTTGCGCTCCCTGATGGGCTATAAAAATTAATAGAATACGCCTATGAACTTAGCTCAGCTAATACTGTATATTGTAGTTATTGAATCATGGCATACAATATACAGGAGGAGGGAAGTGGGCATATGAAAAAGCTATATCAAGAAACAAACCTTCTGGAATTCCAGAAGAAATATCAAAGCGAACAAGATTGTGAGAAGAGACTCTTTGAGATTCGCTGGCCTCAAGGGTTTGTTTGTCCAAGCTGTGGGCATCATGAGTACTATTTCGTTTCCAAGCGAAAACTGTATCAATGCAGGAATTGCCGGCACCAGGCCTCTCTGACGGCTGGCACCGTGATGCACGGCACCAGGACACCTCTTCTGATTTGGTTTTGGGCTATTTACATGCTCAGTACGGATAAAAGAGGCCTTTCGGCCCTTTCTTTCTCCAAGAAGCTCGGAATAAGTTACTGGAGAGCCTGGACAATGCTTCAAAAGATTAGAAGTGCCATGCGTGATCGAGATTCCAAATACAAACTGGCAGGGATCGTTGAGATGGACGATGCCTTTTTTGGTGGCCCTAAGGAAGGTGGGGATAAACGAAGCCGGGGGAGTTTCAAAACCAGCGGTCATCGTTGAAGCTTCCACCAATGGAGAAGGGATCGGTTATGCCAAGATGACGGTGGTGGACCATGTGGATAGCGCGACTATTGTGGGCTCGGTAAAGGCAGATGTTAAGCAAAATCAAACGATTAAGACGGACGGCTTTCGGGCTTACAATATTGGTTGCTTGTGTTAACTCCAGGAGCGTTTGTTATGCTGAGTTAACTTGATAGCCATTATTAAAAATTAATGTCTTACCTGGATAAAAAGATTGAGAAAAACGATAAAACGGTGAGGAGGAAATCAGATGCCCATGATCAAAGATGAAAAAGCCGAACTGGAAGGGGTGATTGCAACAGCCAAAGCCATGGCTGTAGCGGCGCGAACCTCGCCCAAAACACGGGGTGTGGACTCGGTTGAGACGCTCATCGTCTTTGGTGAAGACCTGGAGGCGCTGGCGCGGGCCATGGAGGAACACGGCGCAAAAAAGGTTATAAGCGAAACCTTTATCCGCGACGCCAATAGCATACGCAAATCCCAGGCCGTTTTGCTTCTCGGGATAAAGGATGTGCGCCCCAAGAAAATGGAAAAGCCGCTAGATTGCGGAGGCTGCGGCTTCGGTGACTGCGTCGGGTTTCTCCAGGCCGAGCAGAGGGAAGGGAAAGATTTTCCAGGCCCCGTGTGCATGTTTCAGTCCATGGACCTGGGCATCGCTCTTTCTTCCGCCGCCGCGTTGGCGGCCCGCTTCCACGTGGATAACCGCATGATGTACACCATCGGCGGCCCGGCAAGGAAACTGGGGTGGATGGATTCACAGGTTATCATCGGCATCCCTCTCTCCTGTTCAGGCAAAAACATTTACTTCGACCGGACATGATGCTCCGATTATTCCCGCTGAAACAGCATAAACGTTTATATGACCGTCAAATGCGATTTAACTGTTGACCGGCTCCATCCGTCGTTCCGATCATACATGCCTTTGGATGGAGACGCGGTCCCGTATGCTTTCACCGATCAAGAAAGCACCCATAACGGTTGCCGTCAAGGCCGCCCCAGGAGCGAGGCAGAGATGCGGGGCCGTGCGCAAGTGAGGTCGCCCTGAAGCGATCATAGCTCCCCACTCCGGTGTTGGAGGCTCCAGCCCAAGCCCGAGAAAGCTCATCCCCGAGGCGTTCAGGATCACAGTTCCCAGGCCCAGCGTGGCCATGACCATGAGGTGGGGAAGCACACCCGGCAGAATGTACCGCCACAGGATGAAGATGGGGCGGTAGCCCAGGGCCCTGGCGGCCTCTACGTAATCCTCGGTCTTAAGCGCCAGCACGAGGCTCCTCACTACGCGCGCATACCGTGTCCACCCAACCATGGCCAGGGCCAGGGTTACCTGAAGCATGCCTGTGCCCCATATACCCACAACGACCAACGCCAGGAGTATTCCCGGAAAGGCAAGGACTCCGTCCACCAGCCGCATCAACACAGCATCCAGAATACCTCCTGCATAGCCGGACACCAGGCCCACCAGCAGCCCGATCACGCACATAAGGCCCACGCATACAAGGCCGATGGAAAGGCTGTATCGGGCACCGTAAAGCACCCGGGACAGGACGCATCGGCCCAGTTCATCGGTCCCCAATAGATAAACACCTCCTGGTTTTTGAAGCCTCAAGGCAAGATGCGGCTGGAGAGGGTCGTGGGGAGCAAGCCAGGGAGCCAGGAGCGCAGCCGCTGCGACCAGGACGATGAGCACAATCCCCAGACGTGTGAGAATACCCCGCATCATGGTTGAACACTTTCGAGTCGGATCCTGGGGTTTAAGAGCATGTAGCTGAGATCGACAATGAAATTGACCGCGACATACGCAGCAGCAATGCACAACACTGCACCCTGGATCGTGGGGAAGTCTCTGGCCATAATCGCCTCGATCAGCAATCGTCCCACACCAGGCCATGCGAAGATTGTCTCCACGATGACCACCCCGTCCATAAGAGCCCCCAGTTGAAGACCGATGTATGTAATCACCGGCAGAAAGGCATTCTTGATTACATGCCCTCGAACCACCTGCCAGGTGTTGAGTCCTTTTGCCCGGGCAAACAGGATATGGGGAGATTCCAGCACCTCCAGCACTGATGTTCGCATCAATCGCATGGAAACGGCTGTGAGGGAAATCCCTACGGTAAGCGCCGGTAAAATCAGGTGTTTCCAGTTGCCATGCCCGGCCACCGGCAGGATATCAAGTCGGATGCTCACAACGAGCAGTAACAAAAGACCTGTGAAGAAAGTCGGAGAGGACGCCATCACAAGAGCAATCAGGGACGAACCAATGTCCACAGCCGAATCTTTTTGCATGCCGGCCCATACACCAACAGGTATGGTCAGAATCAATGAAAACGCCAAACCCGCAACGGCCAATAGCAGAGAGGCCTTGATGCTTCGCTTGATGTCATGAGCAACGGGCTCACCGGACACCAGGGAGCGTCCCAGATCGAGCCGAATAATATGCCACAGCCATCGTACATATTGAGTCCAGAAAGGTCGATCCAGGCGCTCCTCAGACCGGACGAACTCCACCTGCTCCGGGCTGACCGCATCCATGCCGTACCGGGCCATGGCCACCTGAAGCGCGGGATCTCCGGGGGCCAGATGCATGAGCCCGAACGTGATCCCCGATACAAGTACAATTACAACACCCATGCCCGCAAGCCTTCGAAGTATCCTGAGACTCATTTGCCTGGCTCCCTCTATCCCCCGGTCATCATTTATAAGTCAGGCTGGATTTCCTTCGGACTGTGAAAACAACCGACGGAACCATGCTCCCAAATTTACCAGCGGACATTCTCCAGGTGATAGCTCAACTCCGAAGGATTTATTCTGTATCCTTTCACGTCTTTCTGTACCGCGACTATCTGCTCGAAATAATTGAGAACGACCACCGGGACCTCCTCGTTGAGGATTTCCAGAATACGGTGATTTTTTTTCCGTCTTTCTTTCATCACAAAGGCTTCCCTGCTCTCCTCTATGAGCCGGTCAAGCTCGGTGTTCTTCCACCCCATGGCTCCCCACCCCGGGCTTCTGCTGGAGTGATAGTCCGCCATTAAAACACCGTCAGGATCGGGCACGAGGTTAAGGTTGCGGGCCAAAAGAGCCATCTGGAGAGAACCGTCTTTCTGTCCCTCGGGAATGCGACTGGCTCGGCCTATAACGATTTTGACCTCGATGCCCACATTTTTAAGCTGAGCCTGAACCGCCTCGGCGATCAGAGGCAGCGCCGGGCGGGTCGCGTAAGTTCGCATCTCCACCTTGAACCGCCGCCCCTCCTTGACACGTACGCCATCAGGGCCTCTCTGCCAGCCTGCTTCCTCAAGCAGTTCGTTGGCCCTGGCCAGGTCGTGGGAGTATCCTGAGAGGCCGGTATGGTACCACGCCTTCAAAGTGGGAGGGATTAACTGTGTCGCGGGGGTGGAAAGCCCCTCCAGCACATAATCGACGATGGCCTTCCGATCGATGGCGTATGACACGGCCTGCCGGACCCGCTTGTCGCTGAAAAAGATTGTGCCGCAATTGAGGACGATCAAGCGGGTACGTGGAATAGGCTTGATAAGGACCTCCACATTGGGGGCGGCCCTGAGCTGCCCCACTGCGGAGGGCGCAAGGATGCCGGAAATCTGGCTTTCCCCTTTTTCGGCCATGAGGGCACGGGTCTGCCCGTCCTTGACCGCATGATAGACGAGCTTTGAGATGCTTGCTTTCTTGCCCCAGTAACCCGGATAGGATGAAAAGTAGAATTCCTCGTTCCCTCTCCGCCCTGTCATTTGAAAAGGGCCGGTCCCGACGACCCTGGCCACATTCCCCTCAGCGTCAAAACTTTTCTCGCCCAGGATCGTGCTGGAATAATGCGCCAGATACGCAGGAAGAGGCGAAAAGGGCGCTCTGGTTCGGATGATCACAATTTTTGGACTCTTTGCTTCCATCGATGCGATGGGCGCCTTGGAAAGAGCCCCCTTTTTCTTTCTGGCACGCTCGAGATTTTTGACGACAGTCTTTGCAATGAGGGGTGATCCATCGTGGAACCGGACTCCTTCCCTCAGGTTAAAAATCCACGTAAGCCCGTCCGTTTCTACTTTCCAGGAGGATGCCAGCATGGGTACAATGGAGAAATCATAGTCGGCCGTGACCAGGGTCTCAAGACATCCCATCCGGAGAAACACAAAGCCGCTCTTGAGGTTGTCCAGCCCCTTGGGGCTCCAGGGGTCCACATAGCGGAAAACCTTTTCGCCCCCCATTACATGTGATTTCGAAATGGGGATTGCCAGGATAATTGCAAGAGATAGCCATAGGTGTAACTTTTTCATTGTCTGATTCCTCCTGAAAGATTGGTCGAGGTTACAACGATTGGCCGGTTGCGCCGGACAACTGGTAGGAGTGATGGTAAAAGGCGAATAATTATTACAACTCGTATCATCGGTCTGCGTAAGCTTCCTGAGATACGGAATATCTCCGGGAGGAACGGGCAAAGTAATAGGCCTCGATTAATTGCCCAGTGATTGAATGCCGGGGGTTGTTCAGTACATCCCTTGCAGGCCCCACTTCCACCACGGCTCCCCGGTGCATGACCGCGACACGGTGGCTCACCGCCTTTATTACGGCCACGTCGTGAGAGATAAAAAGAAAAGAAATTCCACGGGCCGCTTGAAGGTTCATCATCAGGTTGAGAATCTGAGCCTGGACCGAGACATCCAGCATGGACGTCGGCTCGTCGGCCACGATCACCCTGGGATCAAGGCTCAGAATCCGGGCCAACGCCGCCCGTTGGAGTTGGCCGCCGGAAAGCTCGCCGGGTCTGCGATCCATGTGTTCCAGGTGGAGCCCTACGTCTCGGATGCAGTCCAGAACCATGTCGTCCATTTGGGAGTTGTTCGAAACTTTCCTGTGGTATCGTAGGGTCTCCCGGATCGAATCCCCTACGGTTCGCCGGGGATTAAACGTTGTTTCGGGATGCTGAAAGAGCTTCTGAATCAGCGGGCGAAGCGGCCTGAGCTTCGATTCCGGCAGGTGCCCGATGTCCCGCCCCTCGAACCGGACTGTCCCCTCGTCGGGCCGGAGCAATCGCAGCATTAACCGCCCCAGCGTGCTTTTGCCCGATCCACTGGCTCCCAGGAGCCCCAGGGTCTCGCCCGGAAAAATCTCCAGATCTACTTTCCGGACAGCCCAAAACGATGGGAAAAATCGTTTTCCTATTCCCTCAACCGAGAGGATGGAAGCAGCGCACAAGGTGATCTTCTCCCGCAGATACCAGTGGTGGAGGATATGAACAATCCTCATCAGAGCGGCTGCACCGATCTCGAAATCGGCAACCCGCCGGCAGTGTGATCATCGACGGGGCCACACCAGGGATGGAGTGCAAGCCTTGCTCCGGAAGAGATGCCGCGATGCCCGCAGTGTAAGGATGCACCGGTTTCCCCAGGACATCCGCGGCCCTCCCCTGCTCCACGATCTGACCTGCATACATAACCGCAATCTGATCGGCCAGCATCCCGGCCACCGGCAGATCGTGGGTGATCAGCAGCATTGCCCGCCCGGGTCTGACCACCATTGCCTCCATATTTTCGACCGCATCGGCTCGTAAGAGGGGATCCAGTCCCTTTGTGGGTTCATCAGCGATGACGAGTTCGGGTTCCATTGCCTCGCAGATTGCCAGAAGGACACGCTGGCGCATGCCGCCGGAAAGCTGATGGGAATACCGTCGGGAGGCCAGCGGTGGATCATCGAACCCCCATCTATCCAGCAGCCCGTGTACCATTCCTTTTCCTTTGCCATGAAGCCACGGAAAGTGCACACGGAAGACTTCCTCGATTTGTCGTCCTATCCGTACCAGCGGATTGAGACTCTGGGCGGAATTCTGCGGCATAAGGCCGATGCTCCGACCTCGGCAGCGGACAAGGTCTTTCTGCTGAAGCTGCAACAGGTCCCGGCCTTTCCAGAGGATCCTGCCTGAAACACGGGCCGTCGTCGGAAGTAGCCCGGGAATCGCCAGGCCGATCACGCTCTTCCCGCATCCCGTCTCCCCAACCAGCGCCAAGCGACCCCCTTCTTCCAGATCAAAGCTCACGCTGTCCAGGGCGTGAACTTTCCAGCCATTGGCGCTGAAAACCACCCTGAGATCAAGGATTGAAAGGAGGCTCATTGTGTCATCTCATATAAATTCGTCTGGAGCCGTAGGGATCTTCTCCCTCGCAATGTCAAACCCTGACTGTCTGCTTTTCATTCAAATATTTGAATCGTCATCTCCATCGTTGTTTCCTGGCGATTAATAAGGTACATTGTCCATCGTTTCAAGACCGTATATGGACGAAGAATGAGGCGGCCAGCATAGTCGATGAAGTTCAGGGTCCTGAATCCACGGGATCCAAGTTTCATTTTATAGTGCTACTTTTTATTAATTCGTAACACAATAAATGTCAAGAAAAAAATCGCTATGCACGAATCATTTACGGAATTCATGAGTAAGGACAGCTAATGAGGATGGAGGGAGCAAAAAATTTTCTCTCGCACAGGAATCTTTAGGTGGGCTTTTCAGTTCAAAGTGCAGATATGATATCTGAATCCATGGATGCCCACGCCGGCGGCGCAGGTAAGGGGACATGGATGGAGAGCCCGGAAGAAAAGCGTCATATCATTTTCTCGCTCCTGCGAATGGAGGCGACTCCTCGCGATACTCCGCCAGAGCCTTTTGAAATGCCGACAGACGCTGCGGGCTGATTCGCCGGAGCTGGCCGTCAGCGCCGGTGAACACGTGGAGTGTCCGCCCGGTCACCAGCAGCTCATCATCCTGGTTGACCGCACGGTAAAAACACTCGATCTTTGCACGGGTGAGGCTTCCGATGGTGGTGAAGATGCGGACGGTATCCCCATAGCAGGCGGGACGAATGTAGTGCGCACCGGCCTCCTTTGCGGGCAGGAAAATGCCTTCCTGCTCAAGCGCGGTATACGGGATTCCGTTGCCTTCCAGAAGCTCTGTCCTGGCCACCTCAAACCAGATCAGGTAATTGGCGTAATAGACAAAACCCATCTTGTCCGTTTCCTGATACCGGACGCGGATGGTTGTTTCGTATTTCTTCATCTCCTTCTGCCTGGGCTTCACTCCTTCGACCCGACCCACATGTCTTCGACCTTGCGTTCCTCCACCCATTTTTTTCCCATCTCGATTTCTTCCAATACTCCGATGGCAACGGCCGCCTTGACGAAGGTGATTGTCGCCCCCTTGCCCAGGTGTCCACCGTAGGTGGCAACGGTATCGCCCACCGCCGTGGATGCCGAGAAATGGGCATGGACGTGAGGCTCCCCGTTGATCCTGGGAACGATGTAGCCCGTCAGAGACACGAGCTCCAGAGGAGTGGTTACCTCGAAATAGACCCGATCTTTGGGAGTTACCGGGTATTCCGTGGGGAAAACTTTCAGGTTCCTGAAGACCGCTTTCTTCAGGGCACCGATGCCCATGAGGATAACCCCTTTTTGAATTTTTTCCCTCCTCACTACCTCATAGATTGCTTCCAGCAAATCCACTCCGATGGGAATCCGCGCCAGCACCACTCTGCTAAAAGTCCCGCTGCCGATGCCTTCCAGTAGAGAACCATTGCCCATTGTGCATTCCTTTTTTGCCGGACTCCGGACTAAAGGAGTCCGGTATAATCTGAAATATTTGCCCTTGTTGCGGTCTTTATCCGAAGTAAAAGATGGTGAGCCCTCCCGGTAGGCAGCCCCTTTCCGGCAAAGGACGCCGAGCACCATGCCCCAGCAATGACATCAACGGTTTTTCGTAATGGCCCCCGCGTTTCGTGTTGCCCCCTTCAGTTCGGCCACGAAGTCGCGCACTTCCCGGAAGAGCTCCGGGGATTCGGCGCTTCGCTCCACCAGGTTGACCAGGGCGGAGCCCACCACGACCCCGTCGGCGAAGCGGGCGACCTCCCGGACCTGATCCGGAGATGAAATGCCGAACCCCGCGCACACGGGCACGGGAGAGACATCGCGAATCCGCTGGAGGGCCGGCCCTACCTCGCGATCCATGGATTCCCTCGCGCCTGTCACACCGGTCACTGTCACGTAATAAAGGAAACCGCCCGCGCTGGAGGCTATGGATGCAATTCGCTCCGGCCCCGTGGTGGGGGTGACCAGTTGGATGAAATCCAGGCCCCTGGCCCGCAGGTGAGGAGTCAATTCTCCCGCCTCCTCCGGCGGCAGGTCAACCACCAGCACGCCGTCGGCGCCCTCGGCCTCAGCCCTCCGGGCGAACCGCTCCCCGCCGTATACGAACACGGGATTGTAATACGTGAAGAGAACCAGCGGAATGGCACACATTCGGCGAAACTCCCGCACCAGGGAAAATGCACCCTCCATGGTGGCACCCGCCTTCAGAGCACGGCTCGAGGAGCGCTGGATGGTGGGACCGTCGGCCATGGGGTCAGAAAAAGGAATGCCCAGTTCCACCAGGTCCGCGCCTCCCTCCACCACTGCGTGCAGCACCTCCGGACATCGGCTCATAGTGGGGTGCCCTGCGGTAACGTATATCACCAGTGCTCTTTCATCACTGGCGGTGAGCTCGTCAAACCGCTCCCGTATCCTCGATGTGCGCGTCATGTGCCCAGTTCCTCTTTCCAGTACTCGGCTGCGGTGCCCATGTCCTTGTCCCCCCGGCCAGAAAGACACACGACCATTGTGGCATCGCGTCCCAATTCAGGCGCCAATCGGACGGCCTGAGCCACGGCATGGGCGGGCTCAAGAGCCGGGATTATTCCTTCCAGGCGGGTGAGCAGGCGGAATGCTTCCATGGCCTCCACGTTGGTTACCGCCATGTATTCAACCCGTCCTGCAGTATGAAGCAGGCTGTGCTCGGGGCCGACTCCGGGATAATCGAGTCCCGCGGAAATTGAATGGGTTTCGTGGATCTGCCCTTCCCTGTCCTGCTGAAGGTACGTCTTCTGCCCGTGCAGCACCCCCACTGTTCCACTGCATATGGTGGCCGCGTGTCGGTCGGTCTCCAGGCCCTCTCCACCGGCCTCCACCCCTACCATACGAATCTGCCGATCTTCAAGAAAAGGATAAAACAGTCCCATGGCGTTGCTGCCCCCTCCCACACAGGCCACCAGACAATCCGGGAGCCGGCCTTCAGCCTCCAGTATCTGCCGGCGTGTCTCCCGGCCGATGACGGTCTGGAAATCCCTTACCATCACCGGGTATGGGTGGGGTCCTGCCACGGAACCGATAATGTAAAATGTGGTTCGCACGTTGGTGACCCAGTCCCGCAGGGCCTCGTTCATGGCGTCCTTCAGGGTACGGCTTCCGGAAGCGACGGGCACCACCCTGCTGCCCAGCAGCCGCATGCGAAAGACGTTCAGCAACTGCCGCCGTATGTCCTCCTCGCCCATAAAGACCGCGCATTCCATCCCGAACAGGGCCGCCACGGTAGCTGCGGCCACGCCGTGCTGCCCCGCGCCCGTTTCGGCGATAACGCGTTTTTTCCCCATGCGCCGGGCCAGAAGCGCCTGCCCCAGCGTATTGTTGATCTTGTGAGCCCCGGTGTGGTTCAAATCCTCACGCTTCAGGTAAATCCGCGCTCCGCCGCAGTGCTCTGTCAGCCGCCGCGCGAAGTAAAGCAGCGAGGGTCTCCCCGCATAGTCTCTCAAATAGGTATCAAATTCCTGCTGGAACTCGGCATCGTTACGGCATCCGGCGTAAGCTGTCTCCAGTTCAAGCAGGGCGGGCATAAGGGTCTCGGGCACATATCTGCCCCCGAATTCTCCGAAGTGCCCTCGCTCATCGGGCCAAGGCCACATCAATTCACTCCTTTCGCCATTGTTATGAACCGACTCACTTTTTCAGCATCCTTGACACCAGGGTGCGACTCCACCCCGCTGGCCACATCCACACCATACGGCCCGGCGACCTGGACGGCCTCCGCCACGTTCTCCGGTGTCAGGCCGCCGGCCAGGATAATGGGAATGTCAGTCGTAATCGCACGGGCCGCAAGCCAATCGAAGGACTGGCCCGTGCCCCCATGCAGGCCCTCCACGTATGTGTCGAGCAGGAGGGCGTCCGCTTCGTGTTCCGCCATCTCGGGCATCTTCCCCTGGTTGACGGATAGTGCGAGAATGATCCGCCATCGCGCCCTGAGCGCCCGCCTCACCCAGGCAGGTGTGTCATGGAGCTGGAGCGCATCAAGTCTGCATTGCCCGGCCACCCGCTCCATCTCATCCAGCGGTGCGTTGACAAACACGCCCACCCTGAGCACGTATGGAGGGAGCTTCCGGATAATAGATTCCGCCTCATCGGGTGTTACGCTGCGTGGGCTTGGTGGATAAAACACAAAACCCAGCGCATCGGCACCGCACCGTGCAGCCTCCAGGGCGTCTTCCACTCTGGTTATGCCGCAAATCTTAACTCTAACCATGTCCGGGAAATTAATGTTGAAGTCCGGGGCCGCCTCATCCCTCTACCGGCTTCACGGCCCTGATAGAAATTCCTTCCGTGAATCGAGAGCTCTTGAAGCCCGTTTTCCCCACCAGTTCCACCTGTTGAAACCCTGCATTGCGTATAATTTCCAGGGAATCCTTCCCTGGTATGGCCCCGCTGACTCACTGGAACCATGCGTCCAGGCTGCTGATGGTTTCTTCCGGCAAGGATTCTGCAAGGCTCATATCGCAGACCTGGAGCCGTCCTCCGGGCTTGAGCACCCGGAAGGCCTCAGCCATGGCCCGTCGCTTGTCCGGAGTCAGATTGTATGTCCCGTTGGAAATCAGCAGATCAAATGTAGAGTCATCAAATGGAAGAGCCTCGGCCTCGCCCACCCGGAATTCAACATTCCGAAGGCCTGTTTCCTCCTGATTTCTCCTGGCCCGCTGTATCATCTCTTCGGTCAGGTCAAGGCCGATAATCTTCCCCGACGGGCCGGCCTGGAAAGCTGCTGCAAGGCTGTCAAATCCAGCCCCACAACCCACGTCAAGGATGGTTTCTCCCCTTCGCACAGGGCCGAGTGAAAAAGGGTTGCCCACACCGCAAAATGAATCGGCGACGGTTTTCGGAAAAGCTTCGATGAGCTCACGATCATAGCCCAATGCCTCAAGACCGTCCCTCCCCACAGGAAAATTGAAACTTCCATGGGGAGTCAAGGCGACCTTTCTGTATTTTTCCTTGATCTGCCCTTTGATTTTCTCAGGGTTTAAAAGACATACCGAATTTATCATCTCTAATCCTCATACTGTTCACTTTATGGGTATAATGCATTTTGAAATGTTAATAGGAGGCAAGGGTATTGAGTCGCGGCGCCGCACCCAACAGCGTGCGGGCTTGAGAGATTCCGGACTTCCCTGTCACCTTGAGCCTGATTGTGTGACCCGGCGGCACTGAACAACCTCCAACAGGCAGCGTAGAACCTCCCGATAGGAAGACTGCATGTACAGCGCCAGAGCGATCACGTAGTAGACAACCACGTGCGCTGGCAGGTCCCTCTGGCGAACACTGCCTCTGTTCGTTGCGGCCAAAATGCCTTTCACCGTTGCCAGCGGAAAAAGGTCTTGGCAACTACCCCGAGACTGTGTAATCCGTAATTCTACTCCCCTTTGGGAGTCTTGCAATCGTTCGTGCCATGCGTGGTCCTCCTGTGTTTGTTTTACACAGGATACTACAAATTTCATATTAAGTGAACAATATTAGCTTTAAACCGACATTTCCCCGATGAACAATGGCGTTTTTAAGGTTAAAAAAAAAGCGGCGCCTAAAGCCATCCTACAATTGCTTTTCGCCGCCTTTACTCTCTAAGAAAGAACCCTATCGTTTTCCCCGTAATTATCATTGAGGGGCTGCATCCGCAGAGCATGAAACATGAAAATGGTTGTGTATTATGTTCTTAAGGGTGGGGGTTACCCCCACCCAAATCCCGTTTGTTACTTCAAATTCTGAGACATTTTCTATATATCTAGGTTATATGAATTTTCTCCATGAAAATTATTACATGGATATAATATATTACTATTAATGTCAAGAATAAAATTCGACAGGAGTTACCCCAAAATTTTCAAAGGAAAAAGTGGTAATTGTGGGTCCGGTAATCACCTTCCGCTCCGGGGTGGAGTAACGGAGCCCATGGGTGGTCCGGACAATTTATTGTCCGGGCTGCACAGCAGCAAGAGGTCATGGCGAAACGCCGGGTGTTGTTACTGTGTCTATCATCAAGATTGCCCGGATATTTTTCTCATGTTCACCTGTATGCCGGCGGAACAAGGACTTTGAGTTGACAGCCTCTTGTCGCTTCGCGACCCAGACGGCTTTTCGTCTGGGCCACCCTCCCTTTTCGAAAAATCCCTCCAAAATTCCTTTTTTACGTACTGATGAATGCAAAGGATCAACATTCAAAGCATTTTGATAAATCTGTGTGAATTATTGGGGAAAGTCCTGTAAAATTCGACCCCCATATTTATGCTATGAAAGTTTCCCACTGTTCATCAGCGAGATGTAATCTTGTCTCTGGGAGGATTATAAGAGAGGGGGATTGCCCAGTATATGAACTTACAAGAGTCTGATATCGTTTTTATTCACAGGTGAATGGGCACACATACTCATCTGAACCCCTTCTCTATTTTGTAATCGTGAGACATTGACTATTATTAGCTGTCTTACAGCGCCATTTTGAGAATTTATCTCTAACATAGTCAGGCTGCCAGCAGCCGGATAATTCTGTCAATAGATTCATTGGCCTGATTGATAGGTGCTCTCTAAATTTTGGTGTTCAATCAAATCATGGGACCGTCGTCGGGGGAATTCAAATTTCAAATATTTCTAGGTATTCTTGGTCCCGTGGCGCTGGATTTGAAGAACTCGCCCATTTGCTGCCCAAGATACGGGAATCCTTGCGAATAGGGACTAATTACTGATGAATCCTTCGATCTGCTGAGCCAAACCCAGCAATGTCTCATCATCCATCCATCGGCCGATTACCTGAAGCCCTACAGGAAGACCCTCAGAAGTTATTCCTGAGGGCAGGCTCATGGCCGGGAGGCCCGCATGAGTCCACGGAAGATTCATCACCGGATCCCCTGTATATTCAATTCCCGGTGGAGCAGGCCCCACCGCCGCCGGGGCAAGGAAGGCCGACAAGCCGTATCGATCCATGACACTCATCACCTCTCCGCGCATTTTCTCGCGGCTTGCACGACAGGCCTCAAGGTCGTCCTGGTCAACATTTTGCCCCATCCTGATCAATTCCGCCGTCTTCTCATGGTAAAGCCCTGAATAGGTGCGAAACCACTCCCTATGGAACTGGGCCGCCTCAGCAGCCACCAGCGTTTTATGCCTCCGGGCGATATCTTCAAAGTCTTCGAACATATCAACCGAGCGGATGCGGAATCCAGCCTTAGACAGCCTGCTGCAAGCCTGTCGGAAATGGTTTAGCCCCTGCTCACTGGTTTTTTTCAGATACAGGCCCTCAGGCACGCCAAAAACCGGCCGAGATAATTCGGACCTCTGGCTCCACCCCTCGCATAGAACCGAAGCTGCAAGTACGGCACTTTCAGCATCCGCCGCAAAGAATCCGACATGATCGACGGATAACGCCAGGGGGATCACTCCCTCCACCGAAATTCGTCCATAGCTCGGTTTGAACCCCACAACGCCACAATAAGAGGCTGGACGGAGGATAGAGCCGATGGTTTGGGTCCCCAGCGCCAGCGGGCAGAGCCCGGCCGCCACGGCAGCTGCCGATCCACTGCTGGACCCGCCGGGCGTATGGTCCGGGTTGTGAGGGTTCCGGGTAGGCCCCGAAGCAAAATAGGCAAATTCCGTGGTAACGGTTTTTCCCAGAACCATGGCGCCCGCAGACTTTAAAAAACTCACGCTGACCGCTTCGGGTCCGCGGAGAACCTCCGGGGGAAGTCGGCTTCCCGCACAAGTTGGGAACCCCTCAACATGAAATATGTCCTTTACACCCACCGGTATTCCATAAAGGGGCGGTCGGGAGCCTGGTTCTTGATAACGGGATTCCAGGTTTTCCACTTCCTGTTGAAGACGCTCAAAACGATCTGTTTGTTCAGGAAGGAAGGCCTTCACGTGAGGTTCTCGTTCGTCAAAACGGGTTTTAATCATGCCCAGATAGTCCCGGACAGAACGTTTGCCCGTACGAAAGCCCTCCGCAAGCTCGTTTAAGCGATCAAGGTTTTTTTCAGCCAACGATGATGATTTCATTCCGAATCCCTCGCAGTCTTCCTTCTGGAAATATTGAAAGCTTTTGTTATACCCATAAGCAATATCCTTATTTCATCCGGATAAGAAGGGCATCAGCGTTGATTGTCGGCATTTACCCACCAGTCATCATCCCGCCTGAACCACCAATCGGACCAATCGGTCTCCAGGATAGTGCGCGCAAGGTTTCGCCCGGGGTCGGTCAGCAGTCGGCCCCGTACGAAAGGAAGCCAATCCGAGGCGTAGCGGTTTCCCAGATCTTTTTGTTCCTTCAGCTCTAGAATCATATCCAGTTGATCCGCATCGCTGGCCAGATGGGCCTCCCGGGTACTCCGCTGGCTGAATTCTCTCAGTATTTCCTTGAGTTCCGGGCCGAAAAACAACTCCTTCGCCATGTCTGCAACGGCTTTTTCCTCATCGGCCTTGACATAGCGTTTGTGGACGTAGTTCAGGTCGCCCGTACGGGCCTCGCACAGGTCGTGGAAGAGGCACATCTTCAGGAGTTTTTCCGTATCAACGCCTTTTTCCAGCCTGCTCAAAACATAACCGATATAGGCTACCCGGAGAATGTGTTCGGCCACCGACTGGCGGCCGGACCCCAGAAACCGGAAGCCCGACCTCTCCGTGCGACGCAGCATCCCCACTTCGAAGAGGAACCTGGCAATTGACTGAAGATCCATGGGCCACCTCAATGGAAAATATGCCACTTCCCGCTCAAACCGCGCCTCAAACTCGGCAATGTTCGCGGACAATCTTCCATGCTCCAACATACTACATAGTGGAATTACCTGAGTCAACTGAATACCGGCACATGTTTACCGGGATCCAATACCCAGGCAAAACGGGCAACCTTACTCCGACCGGCATGTCCATTTTCAGACAGGTAATCAGCAAGGGTGATCTGATCAGCGCTCCGTTCACGGCGGTGTATGAGACCTTTGCGCCAGTCCCTCCAGAGCCGCCGTCATTTACCTGGCCTCCTCCTCCACATCACTGTTCACCACCTTCGTCACGAGGATGCAAAGAGGCAATCGGGGTATTGGCCTGAAAAGCAGTCGCAAAAAGCTGAACGGAGAGAAAAATAAAAGCGGACTGCCCTGTTCCAAGCTCTCCGCTTTTTAATAGTATCCCTGCCGCAGGAGTTGCCTGTTCTATAACCTGCCCCTGCGGCGCATGATGACAAAAAGCTCGTCGTGGCCCATCAGCTCCGCCCGAGTGGGCTTTCCATTCGCCACGTCCAGAACTTCCCGAAAAATCCGCTCCCCGACCTCCTGAATTGTCTCCTCTCCAGTCAGGATGGAACTGGTATCGATGTCAATATTATCCTTCTGACGCTGATAAACGCCCGCGTTTCCGGTAATCTTGATGACAGGCGCTATCGGAAAGCCGCAGGGGTTGCCCCGGCCGGTGGTAAATGCCACGATCTGGGCGCCTGCGGCGACCATGGCGGTAACGCATTCTCCATCGTGGCTGGGAGAGTTCAGCAGGTAGAGGCCATTGCCCGGGGGGCTGTCGCCATATTGCACAACGCCGGAGACGGGCGCGTTGCCGGATTTATATACGCCACCCATAGCCTTTTCCACGATGGAGCTGACGCCTCCATCCATGTTGCCCGGGGAGAAGAGCATATGGCGATGAGCGAATTCCGGATCCGCGGTGTCGGCGCGCAGGTTTCGTTCCATATCGGAGATGGTCTGCTGGATTTCGGCAGCCACCTGAGGGTTCACGGCGCGACGGCACAAGATGTGCTCCGTTCCCAGAAGTTCATTGATCTCGGTCAGAAACGTAGTCCCTCCTTCAGCCACCAGGTGATCCGACATGACCCCAACCGCAGGATTGGCCGCGAGCCCAGAAGTTGCATCAGTGCCACCGCACTTGAGCCCCACTTTTAAGTATTTGAGGTCAAAAGGCTCTCTGGGCTGAGCGATGGCCTTCTGGGCCAACATTTGAGTAATGGCCACGCCCTGCTGAACAGTCTTGACGGAGCCACCCATATTTTGAATATGAACCAGTTCCACCGGTTTCCCCGAAGGAGCCACCCCTTCCACAAATTCCGTAGGTTTGAGCCTCTCGCAGCCCAGCCCGACCACCAACAATGCGGCCACGTTTGGGTGGGATCCGAGTTTCCTCAAAACGCGCACAGTAAGTTCCAGATCAGCACCCAGTTGTGCGCATCCAAGCCAGTGTGTGAGGGCCACCGCTCCTTCGACCTGCATGGCGATGCGCTCAGCTACTTTGTTGGCGCAAAATACCGAAGGAATAACCGCTACATGGTTACGGACACCAACGGAGCCATCTTCGCGACGAAATCCCATAAACTCCATCAAATATTCACCTCTTATTTTTGTCGGCGGACAAACCCAGACCACGCTCACAGATCAAATTGTGCATATGAATATGCTCCCCCGGTTCTATGGTGGCGGAAGCCTTTCCGATTTCTTCCCCGTACTTGACGATGGGCTCTCCTCGCTCAATATGCTCCAGCGCAAACTTATGAAAATGAGGAATAAGAGACCTGATGCGGATGGGCCTGCCGTGCAAAACCTCCACTTCCTCACCGGGGGACAGTTCCCTCAGGGCGACGCCCACATTATCCTTTTCATTTATCATCAAAGCGTCAGATTGTTTCTTTTCCTTCTCATGATCGCCCATGACAACCTCCCCGTCCGGACAGTATAATCGGTCAATCAGGCACCGCATCATGAAGCTTCGAGAATATGCATTATGAGGCCTTCTCAAAGAATTTAATATTCGCCATGTCACGTAACTGCATGAGTCCGGCTGAAACGAAGCAATGGTCTTCTCGGTATATATTGTTATTCCAAAAAAACGCCACTGGGAAAAGGGCTTCGGGTTAAGAAGGTTCATTGCCACGTGAGGGTGATTTTTCCCCCCGCGGGCACTTCTACTTCCATTACAATTGCCTTGTTGAGAGCCTTTGCGCTGACCAGATAATTTCCTGCCGGCAGCGATGCCAGGAACCAGGGCCCCATGGAGTTCTCTTCGATCACCACCCCGCCTTTTGCGTCCTTGATCATCACCTCAACCGCGCTGAGATAATTGCCGGAACTGATATCGAATTCCAGCCACAGGGTGTAATTCTTGGCTTCTTTTGTAATGGTGGCCCGCTCTTCCAGCCCTATCCCGCCCGTCATATACGAAACCCCGGCCTGCGACGTACCCCGAACAATGAAATCCTCGCCTGCAACCAATCCAGGTAAAATCATCATCCCCATCAAGACGATTATTGGAACGAAAACCCACCCGCGAAATAATTCTAACCTTCTCACGGCGCATTCATCCTTTCC
Organism: Deltaproteobacteria bacterium; assembly: GCA_019310535.1. Classification (GTDB taxonomy): domain Bacteria; phylum Desulfobacterota; class JAFDED01; order JAFDED01; family JAFDED01; genus JAFDED01. The sequence goes on along the minus strand of JAFDED010000036.1, from coordinate 16,279 downwards.
CTACAGTGTCAATACATGACAGCGGAATTTTCCGGTGTATTGTTGCTCTACACCCCTTTCTCCTCAAGCATAAACACCATGAGCTTTTTTATTATTATAAAATTATAGGACAAAAAAGTCCAGTCCCGCAGAGCCGATTAGGTAGTGTCCATCCGGGAATCCCGGATTTCTGATGCAAGTTATGATCGGTATGCCTCTGATATGATCAATAAAAGGGGTTTTAAGTTTGATGGGACGTAATTTTCCGTTTAGAGAGCCATTATTGAAACAACGTTCATGTTGTCCGCGGAGGCAAACCCTCCGTCAGCAGCCACCTGGCGCTGAACTCTTCCATACATCTCCTCTTGCTTCTCCACTTTTGCACTCTGATATTTTCTGTTGCTGCCAAGACAAATACATTGATTCCTTTATTATTGGCGGCAATTTGACTGTACTATCGTTGATCAATATATTGCTGATCAAAGTGGATAATTCAATTTCATTATTACCTATTACAGCATACGAAAATCTGTTAGTTTCATCTTTTGAAACCGTCAAGTCCCCATCGCATGAGGCAATGGCATTATTTGCTACTTTTGCCCCTTCCACATTCCAAGAATTTTGTTCAGCATTTCTTCCTTTTTTTTCAACATTTCGGCTTTGGATCGGCAGTGCAGGGTACCGGCCGCGGCGCCGGCGTGGCCGTCGCCAAGATTCAGCGAACTCATGATCTCTCCCACGTCCTTGCGGTGTTCGATGCCCGTGAGTTTCAGGCTCAATGACATGGAGAAGTTCAGGTGGTTGGTCTTGGCGCCGCGTTCAAAGCGATTCTGGACCTCAAGAACGGCCAGGGCGTCGGGATACAACATGTAGGCAAGGTTCTTGACCACGGTGGGTTTGCGGTTGTGCCGGGTTAAGTCCAGGATAACGATTTCGCGCTCCGTGTCATCGGGGAGGAAGCGGGCGGCGTCCCGGATGAGTTTCAACATCCGTTCCTCGTCCCCCCGGTAGCTCCGGAATCTCTCTAGCACGAAGTCCCGCGAGGCCACCTCTTCCATTGGCCTGTCCCGCAGGAGCTGGACCAGATTCCGGCGGTAGTGGACGGCCTGGCGGGGGGAGGGTTCCTGAGCCTTCATACTGTCGGAGATGATGCGGCCTGGCGTCTCCTTCCGCCACTCATCCACGGTGCGGTAGCTGAATGTATCGATGATGTCGGCCTCGTCCACCATGGGCGGGAAATGACCGGGGAGTTCCATCCGCTCCGCGAAGTACTCGAACACCACCCGGGCGCAACTGTCCTTGAGTTCGAACCGGCCCGGGATGGAGGAAGGATCGATGTTGCGGAGCTTCAGTTCCTCAAGGTTCCCCGCGTGGTGGTCGAACCACAGCCCGCACGCCAGCGGGTAGGGGAGGTCGCAGACGATGTCCCCGGTGTCGATAGGAACCTGCGAGCGGGTTATGCTGGCCGGCCCGGTGAACATGACCCGGTGCACGTCCAGTGCACGGGAGCAAATGGCCGCCGAGACAATCCCGTCGAAGTCGTTATGGGTCACGATTTTGCGGGAAGCTTCCACCACGATGCTCTTTGTTTGCAGACCGGTTGAAAGAAAAACAACAAAATTTTACGCCCGGGATATACCTTGTTGTATTGGTATACCCAGGTCTTCTTAAAAGGAAAAAAGCATGGACAGGATTGTCCGCAAGCCCGGAAATGATCCGGATTTGAACACCCCTATGCTTGAGGCAGTGCAACCACTCCCCCGAGAAACATCAGCCCGATGATTACCATCAGAAGGCCGAATATCCTCAACACCCGAAGCACGAGGGCTGTTTGAGGCAGCGGCTCAGCCCAGACGCGTCTCAGCAGCAAGGGTATCACAAGAATATCCAGAATTCCTATCAGCACCAGTACAAAACCCAGGTAGATACTCGTGTCCGCCACGCGTTTTCCTCTCTTTTGCCTGTAACATCCATTGCCTACATCGAAAACTCCAGATTTATCTCCTTTCCTTTTTGCGGGGGTGATATTTTTTTATCACGCCACTGTCAGCCTGTGCAAGCCTTTTTCCTGTTTTCTCATGGGATAAAGTTTCATCATCGGAGACGCCTTTCGGTAAGGATCGATAGAATGAATAACTTATGCACTAGGCATTTAGGCCGACGAATGTATTGTACTTGACATGGTGTTACTTAGGGAATAGTATATCACAAATGAGAAGTTTTTTTCTATCCTTAAGGAGGTATATCATGAGATCCTATATACAAAGGTTACGGTTGGTTATCTTTCAGGCGCTTTTGTTTCTGGTATTATTATCGGCGGTCCCCGGCTGGGCAGCCGAGCGGTGCGTGTACAAATACGACAATGTTGTCTTGATATTCGACCGCTCCGGCTCCATGCTTTTGGAACAACCTGAATCGTCAATGAACAAAATAACATATGCCAGGGATATCGCCCTTGGGATCGCGAAAGGCATTCCCGATGCCGACGAAGGGGAACTCTTTATGGGCCTCAAAGTATTCGGCTATTACCTGGAAGATGAGCCCCTGAAGATACGGACCCTTGTGGCCAGGAAGAAACTGGATCAAGACGCCCTGGCCGGAGCGGTGAAGGGCGTTAAGCCGCCAAAGGACGTATTTGGGTACCTGACACCGCTGGCGAGGTCAATCAGGGCGATTCGTGAGGAGGCTGAACAGTGGCCGGGTCGAACGGCCGTGATCATTATCAGCGACGGCCAGGACACCACCTGTTTCGGAAAGCCGGTGAAAGAGGCGAGGCTCCTCAAAGAGGCGAAAAATGATGTAGCCGTCTTCACCGTGCTGGTTGAAGGCTGCAAAAGAGGCCGCGAGGTCATGCAGGAGATCGCCTCCGTCTCAGGCGGGAAGATGTTTGAGGCGGCGGAATTTCACGACACAGAAAAGCTAAATGCCGCGTTGCGTGAGATATTACTGGACTGCCGGCCCATCGCCGAAAAAGCTCCCGCGCCCCCTCCGCCGCCCGTTGTAGAGAAGCCCGCTCCGGCGCCGCCCGCTGTAACGGATGAGATGTTTCCCGTTATCCTGTTCGATTTCGACCGCATCAGCATTCGACCCAGCGAGAAGCCCAAGCTCGAAGAAGCGGGCAAAATACTGGACGATAATCCCGACGTCAGGGTCCGCCTGGAGGGCCACACGGACAGCATCGGCACGAAGAAGTACAACCAGGGCCTCTCGGAGCGCAGGGCAGGGAGCGTAAAAGAATACCTTCATAAGTTTTTCGGCATTGTCAAAGAACGGATACAGACCATCGGCCTCGGCGAGAGCAGGCCCGCTGTCCCCAACACCACCGAAAAGAATCGACAAAAGAACAGGCGGGTTGAGTTCAAGGTTCAATAATCCATAGGTAGCATGCAAGTATATGGTTGTATCGTATCTTCACAGGGGCGCGGACATCCCGCGCCCCATTTCTGTTTGTGCTGAAACAGCCGGCTGATCCGTCAATCAGCCATTGGCCCGGCGCTCTCTCAAGTATGTATCAAGACGCTGGAACAAGGTTCTCGCCGCGGCAATATCGGGATGTCTCTCCATCTCCTGCGATAAGGCCAACCTCGCCTCTTCAAGCCGTCCCAGTTCGATGAGCAGGACCGCGCGGGCATAGTGAAGGCCGGGGTAGTGGGGCAGCAGAAAGAGGGCATAATTCATGGATGCAAGGAGATCGCAGATATAGGCCTGCTCAACCGCCTTATGCCCGGGGCTGGAGTTTCTCGATTCCGTCGGCTTTCCCCAGCACTGCTGAAAGAGTCCCATGATGATGAGCTTAACGGCCCTCTGCACCTCGAATTGGATTTGCTGTTTATATCTGGCCTCCATACAGCGATACGTCTCGGGGATTAAGTCGTTTTTTTCGCTCATATCCAGGCTCGAATGCTTGATTACGTCCACATGGGCCTTTATCATGTTGCAGAAAGGGAGTGAGATGCCCTTGTTCAGGATATGAGGGCTGCACATGCTCTCCAGCCTGGCATGGCGTTGCTCCAATGTCTCGATTCTCTGAAGCCTTTTTCGATTAAACATCGGCTTTTGGAGTTGAATAAACTTGCCCTTCAGAGCCAGCTCAGCAAGCAACACACAGTCGCTGGCACCCACGTTGTCCTGCATCAGCCTGGTGCAACTCAAGGCGGAACTGCGAATCAAACCGTGCAGGCAGTTGCATAAATCCAGCCCCCAGATCAAGTTCAGATACCTTTGAGAGCCGCTGTCGTGATCCACAAGGAACTTGTCATCATATTGTCGGATCAACGATCCGTCATCATTCACAAGGTTGGTTGCGGAATAGCAGAGCACCACTGAGGGGTCTCCCTCCAGCACCTCCATGCAACTGCTTATATAATCCTTCTCCCACGTGTCATCGCAGGATGCCCACATGAAATATTGACCTGAAGACATCTCGAAAACCCTGTTGAAATTCCGGATCAGGCCGACATTTCTCTCGTAGCGATAATATTTGATGCGCTTGTCCTTCTGTTGGTAATCGAGGCATATTTTTCCGGTGCCGTCACTGGAGCCATTGTCTGAAAGGATCAGCTCAAAATCTGGAAAATCCTGGTTGAGGAGGGACTCGATGGCCTGACCTATGTGTCTTTCGCCGTTGTATGCGGGAACACCTATGGTTACTTTTGGCCTTTCCGACATCATCATTATCCTTCTCCGGGCATTCTGTAAGGAAGTTAGTAGTTATTGTGCGATTTTTTCAACAGATGCAGTTTTATCGGTCCGAAATCACCCACGAACGGGAGTTGTGAGGCGACCTCATAGACCTTATGATCGTAATCCGGTTCACGTCCCTCCAGTTGACAGAGTTTAGAATAGACAATTCGTGTAATGAGGTAATACGTGCTGCTAATAGGCACAACCTTTCGCACTTCAAATAACTGTGAGCACATTTCCAAAAACTCTTCTTCATCAAAGTACAGATTGTGCCATCGGATGGGGATTGCCGGAAGTCCCAGGGTATTCCTCACCTTATTCATGTTTTCATGGGCTCTCTTGAAGTTCTCTATTACAATTGCATGCCCTTGAGGCTTCAGGGCCCGCCGGATTTCACAAAGACCCCTCCACTGTTCCTTTTTACAGGAAAGATTTATGAGGCAGCGATCAGAAATAACAACGTCAAACAAGTTTTTAAACGCGGCTAAATCCAGGACACTTGCCTGCTTAAATTCAGTGCGTTTTTTTAGATCTTCAGGAAGGCTGTCGGCAGCGTGCCGGGCGTTACCAATCATGTTCCCGGAGAAATCCACACCCACAAAGCGATGGGTATTGTGAGCTCTGACCAGTTCCAGGATGCTGTAGCCGTTGCCGCAACCCACATCAAGGACATGGAGGTGATCTCCAAGGAATTCGAGAATTGAGGATATTACACGAATCTCAATTTTCCTCAACCAGAAATCCTGAGTGGTGGCCCGAGGGTCCGTGCCTAATTTTTGGGCCTGCGACTCCCAATATTGCAGAATTTTATTATCAATGGTATGAGGATTTCCTTCTAACGGTCTCACCATTGGAGCTCTCTTTTTATGTAAGAACCTCTGATATAACCCTGGCGACATGTTCAACAGTTTCAGTCTTCATTCCCGAGTGCAGAGGTAAGGTCATGATCTCACGGCTCACGCGCTCGGTAACGCTCATATCGCTTCTGCGGGCGTTGGAGTAAAATGTGAATCTGTGGGACGGAAGGAAGTGTATGCCCGAAGCGATGTTGTTTTTCGCAAGCGTGTTGATTACTTCCTCTCTTTTGCCGTTAAGCACTCGAATGTAATAAATGAAAGGCGAGATCCCTTCATAATCAGTATTGGGAACGATCAGGTCTTTCACGTCGCGCAATTTTTCATTATACAGTTTACACGCCCTCTGTCTGCTGGATATAAACTCGTGGATTCGGGATAACTGCGATATCCCGATACTTGCATTAATATTTGTCATGTGATACCTGAAGCCCCGGCTGACCACGTCATAGTCCCAAGCTCTCTTGTTTTTATATCGTTCGATGGTGTCCCTATCCACACCCAGAAGGCGAAGGCGATGCAGGTTCTCCACGTCCTCCGGGCGGCTCACAACCACTGCGCCGCCATCTATGGAGGTGATAACCTTTACGGGGTCGAAGCTGAAACAGGTAATATCCCCGGAGGACCCTATGAACTTTCCATCAACCCGGGTGCCGAAGGCATGGGTTGCATCCTCAATGACTCTCAGATTGTACTTCCTTGCCAGTTCATACACAGCGGAAATACGGCAAGGAAGGCCGGCAAAATGCAAGGGCATGATAGCTTTTGTCCTGTTCGTGATTAATTGTTCCGCCTTGGTGCAATCGATTCCGAGGTCATCCTCATTAATATCGCAAAGCACCACCTTTCCGTCCGCCATATTGATGGCCTGGAGGTCAGCAGCATAATTGAATGAAGTGGTGATGACCTCATCCCCTGGAGCTGTTCCTGCCACTATGCAGGCCAGATGAAGGGCGGAGGTGCCGGTGTTGGTGGCTACCACCTGGCGTTCATTAAGTCCGAGGAAAGAAGCAATTTTTTTTTCGAATTCTTTTGTGTAAGAGCCCATGCCGAGCCAGCCCACATGAAAGGCGTCCACTACCGCCTTAATAGTGTCCACCCCGATAGAAGGCTGAAAAACAGGAATATTTTCACTCATGTGTTACCTCGGGTTCCTTTATCTTCAGTAGATATCCCATGGGGTTGTAAGTGAGTATGTACTTTTCCCTGCTGCGATCGATGACAAAAGAATCTTCATGTGCCTTAACAAACTCCTTGACAGCCCTTAAAGGACCGGGGAAAGGCGGGACGTTCATAAATTCCACAATGGTATCCTCCACCACGAAGTAGCAATCCTTGGCCACGAATTTGTGGTACTTCTCAAGTATCCGCCTCGTTGTAACATACTTGTGGTCAGAGTCCTCTATCACCATGCCTTTTCGCCCGGCTGAAAGATGTTCGACTCTCTCCAGAATTTCCGGAGCAAGACAATCGCCGATCAACGAGGTGATCCTTGGATGTTGCACTTTGGTTGGAGTGTCAATTACATCGATGCCGATAACTTGTGCCCGGGAATCCATGGCGTCGAGGAGGTTTGCCATCCACAAGGCGCACCCTCCTTCATAGCTGCCGATCTCGATAATGACTTCCGGTTTTGTATCCTGGATTATATCGCCTAATACCACCCAATCGAAGGGGGGCTTGAGCACCTTGCGATCCATCCACCTGGTATAATGCCGGTGCATGACATTATGAAAATACATCCATTCCCGAATGGTCATGGTCATGCAGTTTTCGATGTGAGGAAACATATCATATCGATCCAGAATCATAGAATTTGCTCCGCTGACTAATGATTTCTCAATGCCCAATCGTAGGGGATATGGTTGTCGAACGGATCTATGCGCGTGGTTCGGGCAGGGTCATGCTCGTGGGTGCAGCAATTTGCGACAATCGAATATTCATCCGTCATCCCCTTAAAACCGTTCCAGATTAGAGGAGGAATCCGGACAAGAGAATAGTTATCGGGACCGAGAAATGTCTCCATCACACTTCCTTTTGTGGAAGAATCCTCTCTTTCGTCGTACAGTACAAGCTTGATTCGGCCAAATACACAAGCGTAGTTCAGAGTCATCGCCCTGTGTAAGTGCCAGGCTTTTACCACCCCTTTATAAATCGTGCTGAAATAAATCTCCCCGAAGTCAATGAAGTGAGGGTCCGAGCGTTTCAGCATGTGCAGTACGGTTCCCCGTTCATCGGGTATTCGTTGTAATGGAATAATTTCTACACCTTCGATCATTTGCTTTTCCTGAGATTTCATTTCTCTCCCGAAATCCGATAAGATGAGATCCTTTCCATCGCTTCAGCTCGAGGGGACAGCCCATTCAATCCCGTTTTTCCGCGCATCCGATGTGTATCGTTCGATCTGTTCAACGCACGTGGCATACATGGAAGTGGTTTCGCAATTATTGTAATATATCCGGTACCAGTGGACTGTTTCCCGAATTGTTTCGTCCAGGCTCATAAAAGCGCGCCAGCAGAGCATGGAGCGGGATTTATCGCTGCACAATATGAGAGTATGCGCTTCATGCACAGGATTTTCGCCTGCGTTAACAGTTTCTTCTAATAAAGAGCCATGTCCCCAGTACTTGATAAATGCCTGAACCACCTCTTTTACGGTATAAGTTATGGAATTTGAAGGACCAAAATTCCATGCACCACTATATTTTTCGGGCTCGGCCAGGAGCATTGCCCCCAGCCACAGGTATCCACTCAGGGGTTCCAGCACGTAAATCCAGGGGCGGGTGGCGGAGGCCGAGCGGATGGCAACGGGACATTTTTCTACGAGAGCCCTCACGCAGTCGGGGATTAACCGGTCAGGGGCCCAGTCCCCCCCTCCCAGCACATTCCCCGCTCTTACGGAGCCTGCTCCCAGTGGTTTCTCAGGTGTTGCCCTTTGGGAGAAAAAAGAGCGCAGATAGGCACCAAATGCCAGCTCAGCGCAGCCCTTGGATGCACTGTATGGGTCGTGCCCTCCCATAGGGTCCTCTTCCCGGTAACCGCGAGGCAAGTTTTGATTTTCATAACACTTATCACTGGTTACGTTGATAAATGCCCTGACAGAATCGGTTGCTCTCACCGCCTCCATCACATTAATGGTGCCTCCCGTATTGGTGCTGAAGGTAATTGCCGGCTCCATGTAGGATTTTCTGACAATTGACTGGGCGGCCAGGTGCATGACAATTTCCGGCTTGTACTCTTTGAAAACCCGAAGAAGATTCTCAAAGCCTCTCACATCACCCTCTGTGTGCTCGATGTGATGCTCCAGGCGGGAGGCCGTGAAGTTGCTGGGTGTGGTGGGCGGCTCAAGGGAATACCCCAAAACCCTGGCTCCCAGCTCCTTTAACCATATGGAGAGCCATGAGCCTTTAAAGCCCGTGTGGCCCGTCACCAGGACCCTTTTCCCGCTGTATATGCCCTTGAACGCTTTCTTCATGGGAACTTCTTTAGATGAACTCTTCCCGTCTTCCTCAGACAATTTTGAGTTCCGGTATGGGGATGATGAAATGTCCTCCTCTGTGCTTGTATTCTTGCTGCTGGGCGATTATTTCGTCCGCGAAATTCCAGGCAAGCAAGAGCAAGAAATCGGGCTTCTCCGTCTCCAGGACCGAAGGCGCTACGACGGGCTGCAGGGTACCGGGTATATACCGGCCCTGCTTGTAAGGAGACCGGTCAACCACAAACTCCACCATCTCCCTTTTTATGTTAAAGATGTTTAAAAGCATGGTGCCTTTTGCCGCGGCACCATAAGCCGCCACCCGCTTGCCGGAGAGCTTGATCTCCTGGAGGAGCTTCGTGAGTTTTTCTTTCAGCTCGAAGACACGGCATCCCAACTGATTGTAGGAAGCAGGCAGGTTCACGCCCCATTCCTGCTCCTCCATGATGAGTTCCTTGAGAGCCTCGCTTTTGTAAGAAGGCCCGCCATTGCGCACCAGAAGGCAGAGGGAGCCTCCGTGGAACGGTATTTTCCTCACTTCCTCGATAACTAGACCATGTCGTTCAAAAAGCCGATCGAGGGCTGTGGCGGAGAAATAGCAACAGTGCTCATGGTAAATTGTGTCAAACTCGCAGCCAGTTACCATGTCAAGAAGGCAGGGAACCTCTATCCAGGCAACCCCTTCCTCCTTTAACAGAACTCCGATGCCGGCCACAAAACCATTGAGGTCCGGCACGTGGGCAAGCACATTGTTGGCGATTATGACATCGGCTCTTTCGCCTCTGCCTGCAATCTCCCGTGCTAATTCGCGGGTGAAGAACCGGCAAAGCGTCCTGATTCCCCTTTTGTCCCATGCAACAGAAGCCACGTTCTTCGCCGGCTCTATCCCCAGCACGGGAATTCCTTTCTGCTTGAAATACTGAAGAAGATACCCATCGTTGCTGGCAATCTCTATGACCAAATTCTTATGGCCAAGGCCGAGCGAGGCACAGAGTTCTTCCGTTATTTCCCGCGCATGCTGCAAAAAGGCATTGGAGAAGGAAGAAAAATAAAAATATTCGCTGAACAGCTTTTCGGGAGGAACCGTCTCCAGGAGCTGTACCAGGGAGCAGTCCGTACACACGGCCAGGTCCAGCGGATATCTGGGCTGCGGTAGGCTCAGTCTATCTTCGCTGACAAGTGAATTGGCCAGAGGAACGGGACCAATGGATAAGACAGGATGGAGCTTCGGGCTTCCGCACGAGCGGCACGAGTATTCGCTGTGTTGCATCATCCCCTGTCTTAGCTCCATACTTTCCAATAAGCCTGACCGCTGGCCCATAGCTGGTTCAAATGACGGAATTCCCGGTAGGTGTCCATGGGCTGCCAGAAACCCTCGTGGGGATAAACCATCAACTGGCCGTCGCGGGTCAGCCGTTGCATGGGTTCCCTCTCGAAGACCAGATCTTCGTCATCGTCCAGGTAATCGAAGATTTTATAGTCCAGGACAAAAAAACCGCCGTTGATCATCCCTGTGGTGGTTTGCGGCTTTTCAGAGAAGCTCACCACCCTGTGATCATTGGTTATCATTTCGCCGAACCTGCTAGGTGGATGTACCCCTGATACAGTGGCGATCTTCCCGTGGCTGAAATGAAAGGAAACCAACCTGTCCAGCGGTATATCGGCCACACCGTCACCATACGTGAGCATGAAGGTCTTGGTGTCGATATATTCCTTGATCCTCCTTACCCTGGCTCCGGTCATGGCATTCTGGCCGGTTTCGGCAAATGTTATTCTCCAGTTCTCTTCGTCGGTTCCGTTATGGAAAATGATGTCCTGGGAATTTCCCAGTGTGATCGTGAAATTCCTGGTCATTATTTCGTACTTTAAAAAATATTCCTTGATCATATATCCCTTGTAACCAAGACAGAGAATGAATTGGTTGAATCCGTAGTGTGAGTATGTTTTCATGATGTGCCAGAGTATGGGAAAATTTCCGATTTCCAGCAGAGGCTTGGGACGGAATTCCGTCTCCTCCCGCAGTCTGGTGCCTTGTCCGCCGCAAAGAATCACCACCTTCATCGTTAACCCTCTCTCCGGCTTTATATGGCGAAACTCAAATAGCAAGCCTGATCAAAACAAAAGCAATTAACGTGCCATAAAGCGAACTGCGCTGATTGATCAATAATTTTAGCAACTTTTAATCAGGTGAGAGTCTTATACATGCGTGGTGGGGCCGTCAATTTTTTGACCTCTCATCGACTTCGTTAAACGGTCATTATTTCACCGGCTTGACATCATCCGGTGTCTCTGTTATGGATCATGTAAATTCGATTGCACGATTCGGAAATACGGAGGAAACATGAAATTTCTGGTAACAGGAGGTGCAGGATTCATCGGGTCTAATCTTGTTGAGGCATTGCTCGGGCAAGGAGGGGGCGTCAGGGTTCTGGACAATTTCAGCACTGGGCAAAGGAAGAACCTGAATTTTGGGGATAAGGTGGAGGTCATAGAGGGCGACATTCGGGATGCGGAAATGTGCGCTCGGGCCTGTCGGGATGCGGATATGGTGTTTCACCTTGCGGCCCTGGGCTCGGTGCCCCGTTCGGTGGAGGATCCGGTGACAACCCACGAGGTGAACATCACCGGCACGCTGAACATGCTTCTTGCGGCCCGTGATGAACCCATGGTGAAAAGATTTATTTTTGCCTCTTCATCTTCTGTCTACGGCGACCCTCCCGGCGTGGGCGAGAATCCAAAGAGAGAGGACATGCCGCTCATGCCGCTGTCTCCTTATGCAGCCTCAAAGGTGGCCGGAGAGCACTATTGCAGTGTCTTCCATAAAGTCTACGGCCTGGAGACCGTCATCCTCAGGTATTTCAACGTCTTCGGCCCCCGGCAGAATGCAGACAGCCCCTATGCCTCCGTGATTCCCAGATTCATTCGTTTTCTGCGCGAGGACAAAAGTCCCCTCATCTATGGCGATGGCCAGCAATCCCGGGACTTCTGCTACGTGGAGAACGTGGTCCATGCCAATATCCTGTGCGCACAGGCTGAACAGGGGGCTGTAGGAGCGTGCATCAATGTGGCTGGCGGCCAACGTTTCTCGGTCAACGAGCTTCTGTCGCACCTTTGCCGGATTATGGGAAAAAGCACAGTACCTGTTCACGAGCCCCCCCGGCCGGGCGATGTCCGCCACTCGCGCGCGGACATCGGACTGGCGAGCCGTCTGCTGGGATACGAGCCGATGGTGGGATTCGAAGAAGGCCTAAGGCGCGCGGTGGATTGGTTCGTTTCGTCTGCATAGATAGACCAGTAACTTAAGGTTGCTTTTCATCATCTAAAATTCGGTGAAGAAGTTGAACTAAACCGCATCGCGGTGGTTTTTAAGGTTCAACACTTTGCTCGTTGAAAACTGAATAGTGTTTTGCCGTGGGTGGTACTTTTGAGTTGCTCCTTATCTGTTTTTTTATTGGTTGACCTCCCCATGCTGATCCCTTTCTTTAAAAAAGTAAGGATTATTAACCCCTCAACTCTGAGAAAGGAGACATGTCATGGGAAGATTACACGATCAAATGGAAATGTCCCAAATGCCAGTGTTTGGATAAAAAGCGATGGCTTGAAGGCAGAAAAAGGGATATTCTTCCCTGTCGATTTTTTCACGTGATAGTTACTCTGCCCGAAGAGCTGAGGCCATTGGCATTAAGAAATCAAAAGGTTATTTACAGCATTCTTTTCAAGGCTGTTTTCGAGACCTTGCAAGAGCTTTCAAAAGACTCAAAGCATCTGGGAGCAGAGATTGGTGGCATCGCCATCCTGCATACCTGGTCACAGACCCTGACAGATCACCCGCATATCCATTGCATTGTTCCCGGAGGGGGCCTCTCCTTGGACGGTAAACGGTGGATATCCTCCAAAAAGAGTTTTTTCATACCGGTTAAGGTGCTTTCTCGATTGTTCAGAGGGAAGTTTCTGGACTCCCTGAAAAAGGCATACGATTAGGGGGAACTCACATTTCCCGGGAAAATCAAACAATTCAAAGGAAAAGTTGGTTTCAATGAATTCTTAACCGGCCCGTATGATCGAGAGTGGGTCGTGTATTGTAAGCGCCCCTTTAAAAGTGCTGAGAAGGTGATGGATTATCTTGGCCGATATACTCATCGTGTGGCACTTTCCAATGAACGGATTGTAGAGGTAAAAGGCAACCGGGTGAGCATAAGATACCGAGACTCGGCTGACAGCGATAAGATCAAATTGATGACTCTGGAAGCTTTTGAGTTCATTCGCCGTTTTCTTCTCCATATTCTACCGGATCACTTTGTGAAGATCAGACATTATGGTATTTTGAGTAATCGAAATCGAAAAACAAAACTTTTACGATGCAAGGAACTCCTTGGCGTTCCGTTGGAGCGGGCTGGTGAAGAAATGGATAAACCAGGCTGGGAAGAGTTGCTCGCTCGGATAACAGGGATTGATCCCAGAATGTGTCCACACTGTGGCAAAGGGAAAATGGTACTGAAAGAAGTGCTTTTGCCGACACCTAACAGGTCTCCGCCATGAAAAAGCATCGGCATGAACCTATGAAATGCTCACTTAGCCCCTATAGGGCAGACGGACACCTTCGTCCTTTTTAACAAATAGCGCTCTCGATAGTCTCAAAAGAACCTTCAGAGATCAAAAAATCACGCTGTATGTGGAGGAAAAACGCTATTCGGTTTTCGAAGAACCGGACCAACAAGAAAGCGAAGATATTAAATCCTCAGAGAACGGTCGATTGAATTCCCATAGCTGGCACGAAGCGGCTCAGTTCAACAAGGTTGTATCCGGAATTCCGCTACGCTCCACTCCGTATACAACCTTTAGCGTTTGAGTCTTTGAACCGAATACAATATTTTTGTGGAATTGTCATTTTTGGGGTACAAGATAAAGACAGTTATGAGAAAAAACGCAATCCTCCTATGGGCAATTCTCTCTATTGTGGTGTTCCAGGCACCCTTATTGGCAGAGGATTGTATGATTATCGACGGTGTATGGACTGTGGAGACATCCACATCCACACGTACTTACGAAGAAAGCACCGGGCATCGAGAAACAGAGACTACAGTGAGTTCCAGCGGTTCCATCACAATCACACAATACGGATGCTCCTTTACATTACATACACATCTCTGGATTACTCTGGGCAAGGGACCATCAGCGGAAACAGGGTTGAAATATATGGGACCCCACCACCACCATATGATCGATACTTGCCAGGTCCAAACAGTCCACTCACAGGGTGCTCAATTACGGAGATGTCTCATCATGTCACCGGAGAAGTTACCGGAAATATTATGACTTCCTACAGTGAAACTTACGTCAGAGGTTCATGTAATAATGAGGGTTGGTTCCTGAGCCAGAGTACTTCCGCAGATACGCTCCATCTAGAAATGCCAATGCCATCTTTGGGTCAGATCAAAGGAGAAGTTTTTGACTCCTCCACTGGTGCGCGCATTGTCGAGGCGGCGGTGTCTTTAAGCCCATCTCAAGGACAGAGCACTGTTACTGATATAACAGGAACATTCTCCTTTGTTGATCTGGTTGCCGGCACTTATAACCTTACCGCATCTGCCTCTAACTATGAATCTATCAGCCAGCAAGTAACTGTCGCGGCAGGCTGGGTCAGTACGGTCAGGCTTCTCTTAATACCCAGGTCACCTAGTGTCTCTAATACCGTTTCCCCTGCCATTGCTTCATCCGGTCAGGTTGTCATGCTCACAGCACAGGTGACAGACCCCGACGGGGCGCAGGACATTGTTTCCGTCATTGCTGACCTTTCGCCTATAGGTCTCGACCGATACACAGCAATGATGGCGAACAACGATTCCTGGTCAGTGCAATTTACTGTTCCGGCTAATGCCCCGCTGGGCCAGAGGGTTTTGTCTGTTACTGCCAGAGATTCGGGTGGTGCAATAGGATACGGCGACGCTTTATTGGAGATAGTGGCATCATTTAGTGGTACAGTAACGGCAAATCAGCCGGTAATACAAACCTTCGATAACCGGGTGCCGGGGCAGACGCTGATATTCGAATTCGGCTCCTCTGGCCCGCAGGCAGGTGTGACGCAGGTAAATGTCAGGGGTCCTGATGGTACTACATACGGGCCTTACGATATTTCAGCAAGCGGGCAGGCGACCGTCGAGAATGCAGCTGCCGGGACATGGACCATAGAGGTTCAGACCACATGCCCGCAGCCGGTTAGCTACTCCTTTAGAGCCAGAGGGAGCGGCACGGGACTGGTGGTGGGGACAGTGAAAAATCTAGCAGGCAGGATGCTCTCCGGCATCACGGTAACCTCCAGCAGCGGAGGCGTAGCTATGGCGGTTAATGGCCACTTCATAATGGTGGTTCCTGCAGGAATCCATACCCTCACAGCTAATGCAGGATTTATTTCGCCCGGCTCCTGCACAGCTACGGTGGAGGCGGGCTCCTCGGTAACAACATCCCTGGAGGTGGAGCAGACGCTCCCCGCCATCTGGCTTGAGCTGGATCGGATTATATACAGCACAGGTGAAACACCGTTGATGAGAATCTCTCTGTACAAAGGGCAATCCCAGAACACGGTGGATGCCTATGTGGTATTACAGGGGCCGGACGGTAGGTTTTTCCAGTTTGGTACCTGGGAAGAGGTGGCCGGTCCTACTGTCCCAAATTTTGAAGTAATAGACGCGGAAGCCTTTGAGATAAGTGCCGTCAATGCCATCACCGATCCTGGAACCTGGATTTATTATGGAGCTTTTGCCACGCCCGGGACCTGGGATGTGGTTGGAGAGATCTGTTCAGCCCGTTTCCAAGTAATCCCTTGACCTTTACAAGAAATATTCGGGTGCAAATAAGGTGCACTTTCTAGGCATTACAACGGTATAATTCGGTATTAATCAGTATGAACCGGTAGACTCTCAACAGTAATTAACTATTCGGAATATTTAGAAAAAGTAATAATTCCCCCACCATTACCATCACTTGGTTCAGGTGACTCAAAATCCCCTTCGTCTTGAAGCTAGTGCTTACTTGTATAAATCAGAGTATCATTTTTTGAGTGATACAGCACGAACATTTTTCTTGCGCCACTCGAAAGGAGCGGCCTCCTGGTTATACGCATCGATGAAGCGCTCAATAGCATCCCGAACTTGCTTGGTCGAGGTAAGACTTGCATCTTTCAGCGCACGCCTGCTTAAGATGCTGAACCAACATTCAATCTGATTCAACCAGCTGGCATGGGTGGGCGTGTAATAAAAATGGACGTTCTTGTGCCGCGACAGCCATCTAT
>JAFDED010000183.1 GCA_019310535.1 Deltaproteobacteria bacterium | reverse complement strand
TATGGCTGGTTAAGGCCTGGCCGGACAAGGAGAAGAGGTATTGAGATGGCGGAAGAGGTCTACGAAGGGGAAGTAGTCGAGACAGAATCAAAGGCACTGACGAAGGTGGAGTCCACCCCCGCGCCCGTGAGCGCTGAGCAGTTGATACAGGAGGTGGAGGCGCACGCCCAGCAGGCGCAGCGGATGCGGCAGATCGCGGCGAAGATTACGCTCGATAGTGACTGGATCGAGATGGGTGATCGCGTCTATTTGCAGGGGGTAGGCGCGGAGAGGGCGCTTGCGACACTGGGGTTGACCCGACGGATCGTCGAGGGGCCGGTGCGTGAGGAGCGCAAGGACGAAAAGGGGGCTTATTACATCTACCGTTACCGGGTAACTCTGGAGAGTCGAGACGGCCAGGTGTTAATCGAGCAGGAGGGTATGTGCTCGAGCCGGGACAAGTTTTTCGCAACTTACACGGAATGGGTTGACGATCCTGACCGGCCGGGCAAGCGGAAGAAGATCACTCATGAGCGGCATCAATGTCAATTGGGCCTGCGCGGCATGACCAAGGCGGATCTCAAGAAGCTTGGTAGAGAAGTGATCACATCGGTTGCCTATGACGGTAAGCCGGTGGAGAAGAGTCCCCCGCGTCACTCAACAACCCCTTCCACACCCCCACCTACCAACCCAGGCTCCCCGGGGGGCGGCGGCCCGGAAGGCCCCGGGGAGCCCCAGCCTAATCCGCAAGAGGAGAAATCCTGGCCGGAGGTGATCAGAGAGTGGTGCGCAGAGGCACGGAGAGTGCTGGAAGAGTATGGCGTCGAGGCGGACAAGAAATATCTGGCGTATGACGACGGCAAGAAATTTGTCCCGTTTGATGATGTCAGGACCAAGTGGCCGAAATACGAGTCTGCGAAACGCCGGCGATGGCTGGCGGGGACATTGAAGAAGATGAGGGAGGAGTATCCGCCAAAGAGTGATGAAGAGGTCGAGAAAGCGAAGCCGGGGGAGATGACCGACGCAATTGGATTTCGGGCAGCTGGTTGAAGCACACCTGGAGCATGAGAGGGATATAGAAGGCAGACGGCGGCGATCACGAACCAATAACGCCTCCGAGATCGGAGACCTTTGCCTGAGGAAGCTGGTTTACAAGCGGCTGCGGCCGGAAGAAGCGAAAGCTTTTGACGGCGGGACGCTGGCGCGGTTCGAGTTGGGAAACCTGCTGGAGCGGCATGTCAAGAGGTTGCTGAGCGATGCCGGAGTGGAGGTGATCCATGCCCAGGTGAGCAGCCGTTGGGAGGCCTACAACCTGAGCGGTCACATAGACGGGATGGTGGTGTTGGGGGATTACCTGCGAGCCTTAAAGCGGTTGAAGCTGGACTACCCACCGAAACTCGAGGAAGCCGACCAAGAAGAATTGTTGGTAATTGAAATCAAGGGGCTGAATCCGAATGCCTACAGGGCGATCAGCAGGCCGGAGGATTTTCTGAGCCATGCCTGGTGGACGCGAAGATATCTGGTTCAGCTTGTTTTGTACCTCTGGCTTGAGGAGCGGGAGCGGGGGCTGTTTCTGATTTTCGATAAGAGCGGAGCAGGGCTGAAGACGATCGAGGTGCGGCGGGACGACTGGATCGAACTGGCCGAAGAGACACTGCGGAAGGCGGAGATCATTGAACAGGTTGTAGCGGTTCACCAAATAGATCCGATGACTGATACGTATGTCCCTGAGAATTTTCCCCTGCTGACTGACGAGGTGATAGAGCCGGAGGAATATCCGCCTCTGCCTAAGCGCTTGAACGATCCGGATGTTTGCCGGATGTGCGAGTACGAGCACGTGTGCTGCCCGGTGCTGAGTTACGGGCCGGAGATAGCAGTAGTGGAAGATGATGAGCTGGCGACGGAGTTGCTGACACGGGACCGGTTGGACGCGGCACGGGTGGAGTTCAAGCGGCTGGATGAGCGGATCAAAAGCCGGTTTGAGCTGCCCGCTGATGCCCAGGAAGCTCAGTGGCTTGTGACGGGCGTGGCGCTGGGTGAGGAGGAGAGTTTCGAGGTGGTCGCGAAACGTTCCCGAAACGGGAGCATCCGCAAGACGATCAGGAGACTTACAGCTGAGGAAGGAGAGAACGATAGCTGATGGTCACGGCGCCACAACTCGAACTGCGTTTTGCGGACACGGTAAGGCCGGGTGAGCCACCGTGTGAGGAGTTGGCGCTGGACTGGCTCGAGGAGGAGTTGAGCAGGTGGCACCGGGGCCGGGAACAGGCGGTGACGATCGAAGCGCTGGCGAATACTCTGCGCTGGAGCAGACGGACGGTGCACGACTTGATCAGCAAGCTGGTGCTGGAGCGGCGGATGCCGGTGGGGACGACGAGCGGGGGGAAGGGGCGCAAGCCGGGGGTGTTCTGGATCGTGGATGAGGCCGACCGGCGGGCGGCTCTGGGCAACCTGCTGCCGCGGGCTTTGAGGATCCTCAAGCGGTATCACGTCTTGAGCGGTGTGAGCGCCGACCAGCTGGCGGGCCAGGTGAGGATGGAGTTGGACGCGGAGGAAAACGGATGAGCTATTTCGTTGTGGGAATCGATCCCGGCGTGACTGGGGCGATAGCAGTGCTGGCGCCGGGCGAGAAAGACGATCGGTTGCCGCTGCTGATGGCAGTGGTTGATATGCCGGTGCTTGAGATACGGAAGGGGCGGAAGAATCGAAAACAAATTAACGCGGTCCAGTTGGCGACAGTGTTACGTGATTACCAGGCGGTCGGCTTCTTCGAGGTATGGATCGAGGATCTGAAGCCGATGCCGCAGATCGAAAAGGAGATAAAAGGGAAGAAGAAGCGAATCGGACATGGTTCGGTAGCGGCATTCGCATTGGGGAAGAGCCTGGGTGCGATCGAGACGGTTGTGGCGCTTAGCAATTGCCCGCTGATGAGGGTGTCGGCGGCAAAGTGGAAGCGGGCGATGGGGCTGATCGGGCAAGGGAAGGATGCGAGCCGCGCGAAGGCGATCGAGTTGTTTCCCTACATGGCAAATGAGTTCAGCCGCAAGAGGGACCACAACAGGGCCGAGGCGACGCTGATCGCGCTGTACGGGTGGTTACGACAAAGCGGAGGGGACAATGGCTGAGAAGTATCCATATCAGTATGTCACGGGATCTGTGCATACGGCGATGGGGCAGACGGGCCGGAATCTGGAGAAGGTAGGAGCGACGGATGTCTTCATGAATCACTCGTTGCCGGAAGTCTTTTTCAGACTGAACGAGAAGCCGTTCGCGATCAGGGTGCCGATCGGTGTTTTCATGCGCCTGAACGGCGGGGACAAGAAAAAGGCGATCAAGCAGGGATGGAGCGCTTTACGCGATTACGTTAAGGCCCTGGTAATTTTAGCCAAGTGCTCAGTCGGAGAAGACGAAGCGTGGAGGGTGCTGGCGCCTCATCTGCTGCTGGCGGACGGAAAGAGCACTGCGGCGGACCTGATAGCGGCGAGCGCAGAGAGGGGCAAGTTGCGGCTGGCGCTACCGGCGTCGAGTGGCGATATCGACCTGGGGGAGATGGAGTAGAGCCGTGGCTCTGGTTGTATTGCTGGTCGTGACGTTTTGCGCGGCGTTATGGATCGTGATTTGGGCGCTCGCTGACATCGCGGCAAATACAAGGGTGATCACAGCGGCGGAGCTGGAGGAAAACTTGGACGAGGTCCGCACCGTTGCGCTGTTTCTAGAGGCGAAGCAAGAGCTTGAGAGGCAGGCGGATGAGGATGCGGAGGGAAATAAAAGGAAAGGAAGTTGAGAATGGCTGTTAGTCCATTTTGGTGCGGCACGCAGTTCTTAGACTGGAAGCATAACAACTGCGAACGGTGCGCCAAGTGCTACGAAGACGGAAGTGAGGAGGGTTGGCGTTGCGACCTGGAGAAGGCGCTGGACGCAGGTGCGATCGGCGCGAATGATTTGATCACGGAGGAGGTATTGCGGCGGATAGGTTACAGGGAGCCGGGCCCGGGAGAAGAGTATCAGTACGTTTGGCGGTGTCCGGAATTTGAGCCGGGAGAGAAGCGAGCGGTGGCGATCTCGAGGGGTGTACCGGGATGGTATGAGGGGCGGCGGTATGAGCCGCTGGCGCCGCTGGGGTGGATGGTGAGCATGATCAAATCGGCCGCTCCTTGGCAGCGAGAGAAGGCTCAGGCAAGGTTCGCTGTGGCATACGGGCGGAACATCCTCGAGCACCTGGATCCGGAGGATGTTTTGGTGCATTTGGGCGATGGGGCTGTCCTGCTATGCTGGGAGGAGCCGGGGGAGTTCTGCCACAGGCGGATAGTGGCGAAGTGGCTACGGGAGGAGCTGGGGATTCGGGTTGACGAGGTTCCGCGGCCTGGCGGGGAGCAGGGGAGGCTCGGGCTTGGATGAGCTGGCATCCGGGAGTTCCGCAGATGTGGCGCAACACGGT
>JAFDED010000182.1 GCA_019310535.1 Deltaproteobacteria bacterium | reverse complement strand
TTTGCCTTCTTTGTCCTTCAGGTAAATGGCCAGCGTTCCGGGGGCAAAAACGCCGAGTTTGCCGGTCACCTTGAACTTGTCATCTTCCTTGGTCACCTGCACCGGCTCTGTCATCGCGGCCGTGTCCGTAACCTGGCGCACAGGCCCGCTGAGCCTTGTTGCATACCAGTCAACTGTGGCCTGGGTAGTTTCGCCTGGTGAAAGCTGGTGCAGCGAGGTGAGGATGCTCACGGCCATGTATGGCTCTTCGCCGCTGGTGCGCACTGTGATTGTGGAACCTTCGAGGGGGTAATCTTCCAACTCACTTTGCCGGAAGCACTGGACGAAAGCAAAACTGTGGATACTGTCGAGGTAAGCGACCCAACCAGCCATCGAATCGGCTCCGATGTAGCCTGCTCTGCCCTGGTAGCTGACCTCCATAAGCGAGTTGTCATCCAGGGGATTAAACTGCTTGGCGCCGACCTCTTCGAGGTATACGAACCGGCGCTTGTGCTTGCTGTCGGGGTTGAGGGGGAAATAGACTTTTGCTTCCGGCGAGAAGCTGACATCTTCGGCCAGAGAGCCGGGCACTTGCGCGGTCTGTTGCACGCTGTATTTTGCAGTTTGCTCGCTTACGTTTTCAAAGGTTTCAGTAATCTGCACGTGTGTGCTGCCGGCATACATCTTGATATTGCGGGTTATCTGCAGACCGGTCACATCCGCATCAGGGGGGCTTTTCAGCTCAATTTCTGCTTTGTGCCCGCGTTTGGTGATGATCTCGTAAGTCCATTTGCCACTTTCCAGGATCGACTGTGCAGACACAGAGGTCTGGGACCATTTGTCTGACGGTGCGCGCCATATCTTGTAGCCACCAAAATCACGAAATGTGAGCTCGCTTACATCGGCCACAGGCGGATATATATTGCCAACCTCGGCGGGGTTGACCCACAAGAAGGACTGATCCCCCAAACGGTATTGCATAATACGACCGCCGATCTGTGGCACTGCCACCAGTGTCACAAGTCCGTTGGTCATTTTGAGGGCCTTCCAGCCCTGATAAGTTATCTCTTCTACAGTAGACTTGGCTTGGGGTTCGGCTATGCCGGTCGGGGATGATATGCCGGGCACCTGACGTCGGGGCTTAGCCTGCTCGACACCGCCGCCACAGCCGGCGAGGAGAGCTACCAGTAGAAGCCCTGCCCAAATGGTCAACTGTCTTTTCATGTCGCTGAACTCCTTGCGCCTGTATATGCTCTATTTCCATAATAGCACAGCACCAGGCACGACTTCAATTGCCAGAGGCACTTTCATGCGGATAGCAAAGTCGTGCAGTCCAGCCACGTTTAGCACTCCGAAGTAGCAGATGCCATAATGGGTGCTGCGTGAGCGAGGTGCAGGAAGAAAGCGAGGCGGCGTGGGGGCGCTGGCGAAGCGATGGAAAGACGCAGTAGCTGCGGCTGAAGAAGGTGACCTGACACAGGTCCAGGCCATCTACGATGAATATCCCCAGGTCTGGGAACACTTTGACATCCCCGCGGCGGTGTTGATTAACAAGGCTGATATCAACGAGAAGAACACGCAACGCATCCGCACCTACTGTGCGCAGCACGGGCTTGACATCGTCGGCGAGGTGCTCTATGATGAGACGCTGACCGAGGCCTTGGCACAACAGGTGCTGCGGGTAGAGTATCAGGATGGCCCGGTGGCGTGGGGGCTGCGCGCGGCCTGGGCTAATCTGGAGCCATGAAAGGAAGAGCATACGTAAATACAAATGAGACGTTCACATCGGCCGAAGGTAGTACTTTTTACAGGCGCCAGTTGTCCCTGGTGCGCGGCGGCAAAACAGTATCTGCGACAAAAGGGCGTTCGGTTCCACGAAGTAGATGCGTCAAAAGATCCAAGGGCGCAGAGGGAGCTACAGCGTCGCCACATTCGGGGCGTACCAGTGTTGCTAATCGGGAGCCAGGCAATAGTAGGGTTCGACAGGCCCAAGATAGACCGCCTCTTGGGTCTTGAATGAATATGCGGAAGGTATGAGTGGGTGTGCGGAGTATTGGCCTTGACAATTACGGATTATAGTGTAAAATACTTGATTAGCACTCCAGGGGGGCGAGTGCTAATATGCTCTTGGTCAATATGATGAAACCGAGGCAAGTTAGTAGGTTGGGGTACGCCGACGCAAAGCAACACATAAATAAATAAGGAGATATTTGTCATGTTAAAACCCCTTGGACAGAGGGCATTAGTGAAACCGTTGGATGCGCAGGAGAAGAGCGCAGGAGGTATCATTTTGCCGGAGACGGCTCAGGAGCGCCCCCGCGAGGGCAGAGTAGTGGCTGTGGGAGCAGCCGGCCTTTACGTAGAAGACAGCGAGGAGGGCGACAGTGCCGTTAAGGAGGGTGATATAATCATATATGCTTCCTTTGGCGGCACAGAGGTGAAGATCGAGGGTGAGGATTATCTGATTGTAAACGAGGACGACATATTGGCAGTGCACGAGGAATAAAGGTTAAGCCTATGCCGCTATATGAGTACAAATGCCAGGAATGCGGGGAAATTCAGGAGGTACTCCAGCCCAATTCTAAAGCTAAGCCTCCGGCGTGTCCCAGTTGTGGCAGCAAGAAGACTGAACGTCTGATCTGCGCTGGTGTTAGCCATTCATCGGTAGGTTCGTCTTTGGCAAGTGCGTCTTGCCCCACAGGGACCTGCCCGCTGTCATAGTGACACGCTCCGATGAGAAGCCCTGACAGGGGGTCTAAGTAAGTCTTTCTCCAAGCGTGAGACCACGGAAGCTACAAGGTTTACTTCAACCAAGAACTTGTTATGCGAAGACGTAGACGCGGTGGTAGAACTTATGCAGGGCTGACGTCACTGCCTATATTAGGACGCCTGGCAGTGCCACTTTCATCACCACCACTTAGCTACGGTGCACCTAGTAGCCCAATTGCCCAAATCAACACTAACCTCTGCATCGGTTGTGGACGATGCGCAGTTGCCTGTCCTGTACAAGCAATCTCTCTGAGTGCTGACGCTAAGCCAGTTGTAAATGCCGCACGCTGTCAGGGCTGTGGAGTCTGTGCTGCTCAGTGCCCAGTTCATGCCATCTCCCTGGTAGCTCCAGCATTATCTCAGAAGTAGTGAAGCAGGGGAGCTAACTATTGCAACGAACTCGTAGTGGTCCCAGCATAAGAGAATTTCTCCACTACTATGTGCTAGTACTGTTGGCCGAGCA
>JAFDED010000035.1 GCA_019310535.1 Deltaproteobacteria bacterium | reverse complement strand
AAACGGCCTTCTGCTCTTCTCCAATGGAACGTGGTTTGCGCATAATTCCCTCCGGTTATTGTTATATACCAGAGGAAATTATATATTAGTTTATATTAGATTGCAACTTAGTATCAGTTCCATGTTCTGTCCCCCTTAACATTGTTGATAAATCTTATCAAGAATTTAATCATAAATATTCGCATGTCAAGAGATCCGGACATTCTCCCATCTCCATAACCGCCTCATGGTTTCTTCCTCCCCGGTCCGGCGAATTCGAAGAAAATCGCTAGCATGAATGCCCCCTTACAGTCTTTATCGTAAGTACAAATAGAAAGGGCCTCAAGCCGGGGCGCTCCCATGGCTGATTTCCTTTTTTTCCCGGACAGCACCACATGTCTGTGTACACAATGGCCGGGTGCGGGCTGAATACTCAGAAGACCATTGTAAAGGCTCGATAAAGGGGTGGATCTGAGAACAGAATGAGCGATATTAGTTTTGGCGTAATCAGTGTACAATTCCTCCATAGGTCAGTTTATAATGCTCATCACCTCGTCCAGGGGCTTTCTTTCCCTCACGGGCGGCGATTCGGCGGGATAGCCCACGGGGACCAGGGCCACCAGGTCGTATCCTTCCGGGATCTTTAATATGGCCTGGATCTCGTTTTTGGCGATGAGAGGCCCTGACATCCACACCGCGCCCAGCCCCATCTGGTGGAAGATCAGACACAGATACGTCACCGCGGCGGCCACGCTCTGCACGGAGGATCGGGCTAATTGTCTGGCCTGCACCATGGAGAAGCACTCGGGATCGCTCTCACCCCGGGCGCGCATGGCAAGGTCCATAGGACTGGTGTACTGACCGGCCAGGGCCGCCACCACAACCGGTGCGCCGCGGAAAAAGTCGGCATTCTGCACGTAGCGCTCCAGTATAGGGCCGACAGTGGCAGCCTGAGGCCACGATGCGACGGTCTCGGCCTTTTTGCGCACCGCATCGGCCATGCGGATGATGATATCCCGGTTCTGTACCACCCGATACATCCAGGTCTGCTGGTTGCCTCCGTTGGGCGCCCAGCAGGCCAGTTCCATCGCCTGCCGTATCATACCGACATCCACGGGATCGGGTTTCCATTTGCGGATGGATCGCCTCGTTTTGATGAGTTTCTCCAATTCGCTTAAATCGACCATTGTAACCCTCCTGTGCGCATAAAAATGGGCCGAAGCAGTCCGTAAGCCGGGTTCTGTTCTCCCGGAGGGTCGCCCCTCCGGAAGTGACGACCATTCCTCTAGGACGCCGGTTGCCCGGCGTCTCCAGCGACCATACCCGGGGGCATCGGGCGGGCCACCCTACTAAAATTTCGAATTTCAAAATTCGAAACAGCGCCCCCCTATTTGGTCTTGCTCCGGGTGGGGTTTGCCACGCCTCGATGTCGCCACCGAAACGGGTGGGCTCTTACCCCACCATTTCACCCTTACCGCTGGAACGCTCCCGCGGCGGTGTCTTTTCTGCGGCACTTTCCCTGGGGTCTCCCCCGCTCTGCGTTACAGAGCACCCAGCCCTGTGGAGCCCGGACTTTCCTCCTATGCAAAAAAGGTTCCGCACAGGCGGCCGTCTGGACTACTCCGACCAAAATTATTTTATCTCTGCGTGAATGAATAATCAAGTAATTATGACAGCAGGTTCGTTTTGGTCGCGGAATTCCAGGCCACACAAGGCCGGGACACACCCCGATGATTGATTATTCAAGCGCGAATGTATTCTATTAATTGTAGATGCACGGGGCTTACCGCACCTCCACAAGGGATGTGGAAGCCTTCAGGTGTCTCATCCTAAGTACCCCTGCGCAATGGGCAGTTTTCGCCCGAAACCGAAGGCCTTGGTGGTGACCTTCAGGCCTGGAGCCATCTGCTGGCGCTTATATTCCGAACTCTCCACCATTTTGATGACTCTGCGGACGGTCTCCTCGGCAAACCCCATGGCCACGATATCTTCTGCGCTGCGCAGGTCCTCAACGTATGCCTGGAGGATGGGATCCAGTATCTCGTACGGGGGCAAGGTATCCTGGTCAGTCTGGTCGGGCCGAAGCTCGGCCGAGGGCGCCTTGAGTAAGACGGCCGGGGGGATGATTTCCTCCTCCTGGTTGATAAAGCGGCACAGCTCGTAGACCATGGTCTTCGGCACATCCGAGATCACCGCCAAGCCCCCGCATGTATCCCCGTAGAGAGTGCAATATCCGACGCCCACTTCGGATTTGTTGCCGGTGGCCAGCACCAGGTAGCCCAGCTTGTTGGAAAGGGCCATAAGGATGTTGCCCCGGATGCGCGCCTGAATGTTTTCCTCGGTAACATCGCGCTCACGTCCCGCGAAGACCGACTCCAGAGAATTCAGGAAGGTGCCGTAAATTTCTTCTATGGGTATGAGATGGAAGCGGATGCCGAGGTTTTCCGCCAGCTTCCGGGCGTCCGTCCGGCTTCCCTCGGAGGAGTAGCGGGATGGCAATGAGACCCCCAGCACATGTTCAGGCCCGAGTGCTTTGGTGGCAATATAGGCCACCAGGGAGGAGTCAATTCCGCCGGAGAGACCCAGAACGACTCCCTTGAAGCCGCATTTGCTGCAGTAATCCCTCAAGCCCATGATCAATGCACGCAGCACCGATTCAGTGTCACTCGTTGCAACCGGGTGAATATCGCCTGTTCCGGATTCCGTATCATAGACAATAAGGTCTTCCTCGAAATCCACACCCCGCGTCACAATCGTTCCATCAGCATCAAAAGCCAGGCTGGCCCCATCGAAAATCAAACTGTCGTTTCCGCCCACCTGGTTAACATATATGACAGGTCTCGCATACTTTTTCGCCACCCCGCCGAGCATATGCTGGCGGAATGCAAGCTTCTCCCGGTGATACGGTGAAGCGGAAATGTTGACCAGTATCTCCGCACCATCGCTGACCAGGGATTCAACGGGATTGGAGTGATACAACTGGCGGGGGAAGAAATCCTTGTCGTTCCAGATATCCTCGCAGATAGAAATTCCCAGTCGTATGCCCCCGTAAGTGAGGGCGTTTTTTGGCTTTCCGGGTTCGAAGTACCGTGTTTCCTCGAACACATCGTAACAGGGAAGTAAGCATTTTTCTACCTCATAGAGGATGTCCCCGTTTTCAAAAAGCGCCGCAGTGTTGAACAATGATTTGCCTTCCGGCGAAGTGTTGCGCTTCACGTATCCGCAGATCACGCCGATGCCCCGCACGGATTCGACCAGGGCCCGAAAAGCCCTCAAGTTGGACTCGACGAAATCCGCCTTTTCCAGGAGATCCTTCGGGGGGTATCCCAGTATGGAGAGCTCCGGAAAGATGACAAGCCTGCACCCGCGGCTTTTGGCCTCATGGATCATTTCAAGCATTCGCTTCACATTTTTTTCCAGGGCTCCCACAGTAGGGTTTGTCTGGGCAAGCGCGATTTTCATGGATAACCTCCAGACCTCAAGCGTGTGCACATTACCTTCAGCATAAATTGTTCATAACACAATTCGCGAGTCGGGACAATGCCGATTCCCCTTGAAAATCCAGCGCAAAAGGCACGCGAAAGCTTTTGTATCAGCGAGAAGCATACAGTTAACCTACGCCGCCAGCTTTTCGGGTTTGCGGATTATCAGGGCGATTACCATGGTCAGGAGGCAAGCTCCGCCCGCTGCATAAAAGGCATATTGGAAGCTCCGGGTGGCGTCGTATATTACGCCTGATATGGTGGGGAGCACCAGGCCTCCAAATCCCCATGCGGTGAAGACAAGCCCATAGTTGACGCCCAAGTTTTTCAGCCCGAAAAAATCCTTGGTGATTGCGGGAAACAGGGCCAGGTTGGAGCCGTAGTTGAAGCCCATAAGCATAGAGAACACGATCATGAGAAAGGCGCTGCTCATGGATGGCATCAGGAACATGAGCAGGGCCTGCAATCCCGCGCAAAAAGCCAGCACTTTGGTGCGGCCGAATGTATCCGAGGCATATCCCGCGACCAGACGCCCGCCCGCATTGCCAACGGCCAACAACGCGACCAGAATGAAACCGGCCTTGAATCCCGCTTGCACATCCACCATTTTGGCCAATTTGCCGATCACCATCAAGCCAGCGCCCGCGGCGAAAAAGTAAGCCAGCCAGACCAGATAGAACATGGGCTGCTTCAGGACCTCGGCCGCGGAAAAGTCCTCAGAATGTATAGGAGCTGGATTTCCGTGTTTTATTGGAGACTTGGACGCCTCAGAGGCGGAAGGATTGGCCAGAAGCTGGGCAAAGCCCCCTACGACAAGCAGGAATGCAATACCGAATATAAGTATAGTGTTTGACACGCCGTATTTTCCGATAAGGTGGTTGGCCATAGGAGAAATGTACACAGAGGCAAGGCCGAAGCCGGAAACAACAATTCCCACGACCATTCCTGTCTTGGCCGGGGGAAACCATTTGACCGCAGGCGGAGTGGCGGATGCGTAGCCAAAGCCGATGCCAGAGCCGGCCAGCAAACCAAAGCCGAACACGAACATCCAGATGTTGGTGAACTGGCTGGCGATAATCATGCCCAGACCGGTGAGCATGCCGCCTATGGTGGCCACAATGCGCGGGCCGATCTTATCCTGCAAGCGGCCGGCAGGCACCATCACCAGTGCAAAGATCAAGCACGCCACAGAATACGGCAGGACTCGGTCGGTCTCTGACCAGCCCCAGGTATCCGGTATACCCTTGGAAATGACGCTCCAGGTATAGAGCACGCCCAGAGCAAGGTTTATGCCGGTGCCGGAAAAAGCCACAATCCACGGTCTCAGCGATTTTCTTTCAGACATTACAACATCCTCCATCAGTAAGTATCGGTTTCCACACGCACTCCAACTATTCCCTTGTGGTAATGCCACGGGCAGCAGGACTAATGCACTATCAGTCTTGGGCGCCGGGAGGTTGTTTCACGCAGGTAAAATTGATTGGTAGTATTCAGAAATTGGTATTCTTTGCCATTTCTCATGGATCAATACAATGACTTACTCTGATAATATAACATACCTCCCCTGTTAAGGCACCGCAATGCAAAAATTACACGGACATAAAGAAATCATCGACCTCTGCTATGCCATGCATCTTGCGGGTTGATTTGCAGTCATCTAGTGTATTTCCGAGGGAAATGTTTGCCATCCCTTTCAAATTGTGATATTTAGCATACATAAAGCATAATCTGTTTAGGTTTGATAGCCATACGTCATACACAATGAATATGGCGTTCTTACTACGGAGAATGTCTGTTGAAGTGGAGTGATCCCGCAAGCCTGGAACATGAGCGCGAGAAAATGCTGGAAAACCAACTGATTTCCCGAGGCATCAAGGATCAACGAGTGTTGAACGCATTGCGAAAGATCCCCCGCCATCTCTTTGTGGAAGAAGCACTGCACCACCAGGCCTATGGCGATCATCCTCTTCCTATCGGAGAAAAGCAGACCATTTCCCAGCCATACATCGTTGCGCTTATGACCGAGGCGCTGGAGCTCAAAGGAAGCGAGAAGGTCCTGGAGATCGGCACCGGCTCCGGTTACCAGACCGCTATCCTGGCCGAACTGGCTGACATGGTATACTCCATCGAACGGATTCCTCCCCTGGTGTATAAGGCAAGGAAAACGCTGGATGAACTCGGGTACTTCAACATCAATATTCGCATTGGAGACGGCACCAAGGGATGGGAAGAGGAGAGTCCTTTCGATGCCATCATTGTAACTGCAGCATCTCCAGAGGTTCCTCGGCCACTGCAGGAGCAACTGATTGTGGGAGGTCTGATGGTGGTTCCTGTTGGAGGTCGCTATTCCCAGGACCTCATAAAGGTGGAACGGACCGAGAAGGGATTTGTGCAGCAGAACCTGGGTGGATGCCGTTTTGTCAGTCTTATCGGCCAGCACGGCTGGCAGGAGTGAGCTTGTGCGCTGGCTCCGGAATTTGTATGAAAGAGTGTTGCGATGGGCGGAATCTCCCTATAGTGAATGGGCGCTCTTCTTCCTTGCCGTAAGCGAATCCTCGTTCTTTCCCATCGCCCCCGACGTCCTGCTGATCGCCCTGGCCATTGCCATTCCCGTCCGCTCATTTCGGTATGCTCTCATCTGTACGTGCGGCTCCGTCTTGGGTGGAATGCTGGGATACCTTATAGGCCTGGAGTTTATGGATCTGCTTGGCTTCCCCATCATCAGGTTTTACGGATTGATGGATAGGTATGAGGCTGTCAAAGAGATTTTCAATCGCTATGATGCCTTGGCCGTCGCTATCGCAGGATTTACGCCTATCCCGTACAAAATCGTCACCATTGCCGGCGGCGCTTTCCGGATCGACTTTGTTACCTTTGTTTTTGCGTCTCTGGCGAGCCGCGGTGCGCGGTTCTTTCTGGTTGCATGCTTGATTTACATGTTCGGCGCTTCCATTAGGGTGTTTATCGATCGATACTTCAACCTGTTAGCCGTGGCATTTTCGGTGCTGCTGGTCCTGGGTTTTGTCGCTATCAAGATATTCTGGTAACACCATCGCGGGTGATCCAACCCACAGCCCGTGTTGGTGAACAGCGCGTGCCGACAGCAGGCACTGCCTTCCTTGGGGGCACCACACCATGCAAATAGGAATAATCGGCGCAGGGGAATGCACACCAGAGGTGGAAAAGGTTGCCGAGGAGGTGGGTCGCCAGGTTGCCCGGTGCGGCGCTGTGCTGATTTGCGGCGGCATGGGAGGCGTCATGAGGGCGGCATGCCGGGGAGCTGCGGGGGCCGGCGGAATCACCGTCGGCATTCTCCCCGGAAACCGCGCGGAGCAGGCTAATGAATATGTGCAGATCCGCATTGTTACCGATATGGGCCACGCCCGCAATGTGCTGGTGGTTCATTCCTCTGACGTCCTTATTGCCATCGCGGGGGAGTACGGAACACTCTCCGAACTTGCCATTGCGCTGAAGCTCGGTAAGCCTGTAGTGGGTCTGGAAACCTGGGATATTTCTCCTGATATAGTCAATGCCAGTGATCCAGCCGAAGCGGTGGAAAAGGCGGCCCTGTTGGTGCGCCGCCCTTAATGGGCCAAAAAGCAGGCAACGAAAACGATCCGATGAGAAAATGGGTGATCTTTCCGGTCTTGCTGGCCATAGTGGCCCACACAGGCTGCGGGAAATCAACTATCCGGAGTTCCTCATCCGGATCACCGAAAAAAGCGCCGACATCGCATACCCTCTCAACTAAGCGCACATCATCCTACGCTCCCAAAGGGTCCGGCTGGAAGCGCGCACGCGGCGTCTACCACAGGGTGAAACCGGGGGAGACCTTATGGCGCATCTGCAAAACATACGGTGTTGACATGCAGGAGGTGGCCGAGATCAATGACATCAGCGACTTGTCCAAGATCCCCGCCGGGCGTCGGATCTTCATCCCCGGCGCAAAACGTGTTTTAAAGGTCGATCCCAAAAGGGTTTTCGGTTCTAAGGGTCGGAAGAAAATTTCTCTCCAAAAAGGCAAATTCCTGTGGCCCGTTCGCGGCGAGATTTCGTCACGCTTCGGTGTCCGGGACAAGCGGATGCACAACGGCATTGATATAAGGGCCTCCAAAGGACGGAGCGTGCGGGCGGCCCAGGCAGGCAGGGTTACTTACGCAGGGTCTTTGCGAGGGTACGGCAAGATTGTGGTGATCCAGCATGCGGACGATTATTCCACGGTTTATGCACACCTGGGTCGATTTTCCGTCAAAAGAGGCCACTCCGTCAAGAAGGGGGCGGTCATCGGCAGGGTGGGCGACTCGGGCAACGCCTCCGGGCCTCATCTCCATTTCGAAGTAAGGCTCAGGGGGCGGCCTCGCAACCCTATGTTCTATCTTCCCTGAAAGTGTATAGTTTTTTCTCCAAACCTCTTTTTCAAAAGCGTGTAAATTTCTGTTTGTTTATGATTACTCTGACAAAAATTTAAAAGTTTTAGGAAGAGGGCATGGGGGATAACCTTTTTACAAATAAGGGTTTCCCCCAGATACAAATAAAGGCAATTTGGTTTGTGGCATGGTAACATTTGAAGCCTCTTTTTTTTCCAATGGCCTGGAAGGGCGGCCTTCTGCCCCGACAGTCCGCACAGGGTGGTGGCTTTTCGTGGTGGTGATGCTGGTCTATTTCGGAACCGTCAATGGCATCACTTGCTCCAACGATGGGAGCCACTATGCGCTGGTCAGATCCATGGCCGAGCGCGGCCGTCTGAATATCGACGAGTTTTTCTCCTACACGGAGTCAAATGATTATGCCCTTCGGAACGGGCGGTTATACAGCGACCGGCCTCCGGGGACGGCCTTCGCGGCCGCCGTCCTGTACACCGCTGGCCGTGTGCTGTCATGGGCCTTCTTTCCGGTCCCGTCCGTGCATGATCCCGGCAACCCCTTTCTCCTGTTTGCGGTGTCAGCGTCGGTGCTGGCCGGGGCTGCCACAGTGTATCTCTTTTTCAGGCTCCTGGCCGGGTGGGGGGTTGGCATGGAGGCGTCTCTGGGGGCGTCCCTTGCCCTGGCCTTCGGTACACCCCTGTGGAAGTACTCAGCAGTCCTTTTCTCACACAGCCCCTCGGCCTTCCTGGTTCTTTCGTCATATGCCTTGGCCGTGACAGCCGGCCCGCTGGAACGAGAGTCCTTACGCCGCCGCCTTCTGCTGGGGGCCTCGCTGTGGTATGCCGTGACAGTGGAGTATACAAACATCCTCCCGGTCGCCCTGATCGTGATTTACCTGGCGGTTGCCGGCCGGCTGGCCTCCAGGAAGGCAGTGCGCGCAGCCTTGCCTGCCGGGCTCGTGATGCTCCTGGTGTTGGGCCTGCTGATGACTTACCATACGGTCTCCTTCGGCCATCCCCTGCACACCGCCTACCGCCACCACGCCACCTACCCCTGGGCCCGCAGCTTCACTTCCACCTTCGATGGCTCGCTGATTTATGGGATCAAGGGCTTCCTCCTGGGGAACCGGCACAGCCAGGGAATTTTTTTACTCAGCCCTTTCCAGGTCCTGTCGGTCATCGGATTCTGGTTTTTCCGGCATGCCCGGCGGGCGGAGGCAGCGCTGGCCGCCTCCATTTTGATCGCCACCATGCTCCTGATGGGCAAACACCGCACCTTTCACGGCTTCACCTTCGACGGCCGATACATGACCCCCTACTGGACGTTCCTGGTCCTGGGGCTGGGATTCGGACTTCAGCGCCTCCAACTGCTCCGGTCAAGGCATCTCCATTTTTGGGGATGGGCCGTTTTCGGGCTGCTGGCCGTCCTTTCGGCCGTGCAGATGGCGCATCATATCGGGTTCTCGTACGGGTACACCCTGGAGCCTTCCGACCTGGGGCATCCCGTGGCCAGCCGCGAGGCATGGATGAGGGTGATTGGTGCCATTTTCCCTAACTGGCGCAATGTGCCAGTTATGGCCGTTATGCTGATAGTAGTGATGGGGATTAACAAGGGAGTGGGGTGGATGCGGAGGCGCTCTGGGGTGAAGGGTTCACATAATTGCTGACATGGAGGAGGAAACAAAACATTAAGATTAAAGAGCGATGGAGTGAGGTTTAGAAGGAACATCAATTTCAAATCATGAATGATGCCGTTTTGTCGCATCAGTTGCCACCAAGCCCGAATATGAGGGAAAGGGAAGTTAAAAAAAGAGGCATTGCCGGAACTCATCCTCAAGATAGCAAAAGATGGTGCATCTTTCATAAGTCTCACTATAAGCAAATAGTTGTTTTTCGTTAAGAAATAATAAGATTTAAACACCAGGCATATTCCATTAAGCGATGCGGGCCACTCTTTCAATGGGTTGAATGTTTTGCAAGTCATGGGATTCGTTGGCCGCGTGCCACAAATTATAGTTCTGTTGCAAGTTAAGTCAGAGTTCAGGGGTCGTTTCAAAGGCGTTTGAGAGGCGCAATGCCTTCTCTGGTGCGATGGTATCACGCCCATTGCCTGTCAGCTAGTGCAGTTATTGTGAGAGACAACGGTTCCAAATAATGACTGGCTAATATGCGCCCCGGGTTAGTGGAAAGCCTTTTTCGTGTTCTCATACTCATAACCCTCTCAAGGGCGAATGTGCTAATCAATAAGGATATCCTGTTCTTGCTATAGATTACCTTTCTTGAAAACCCGCCCGCCGCGCTTTCCCGTGAATTGGCCATCCTTCACGGAATGGACCCCGTTGACGATGACGTGTTGTATCCCCGCGGGATACTGCCGGGGGTTCTCATAGGTGGCCCGGTCCAGCACGGTTTCGGGGTCGAATACCACCAGGTCGGCCGCCGTTCCCTCGGTCAGGACCCCGCGGTCCTTGAGGCCCAGCCGCCGCGCCGGCAGGGAAGTCATTTTGCGCACCGCCTCCTCCAGGGATAGATCCTTGCGCTGGCGCACGTAACGGCCCAGGACCCGGGGGAATGTCCCGTAGACGCGGGGGTGGGGTCTGCCCCCCAGGAGGCCGTCGGTGCAGATCATGCCCAGCCGGTGGCGTAGCCCCATGGCCACGTTCTCTTCGTCCATGTTAAAAATAATCATGCCCACACGGCCTTCTTCCTCCAGCAGTATGTCAAAGGCCGTCTCAGAAGGGTCCTTCCCTTGCTCGCCAGCGATTTCCGCCACTGATCGCCCCACCCAGGCATGGTTTTTATGACTCTCCACAGAGGAGATGACGATGTTCTCCCACCCGACGATGTGGGCGTAGTTCTCCCAGGCAGGCCCTTCGGGCTTTGGCGGCGGTGGGTTCAGTATCTGCCCGCGGACTCGATCCCTTAGGGCAGGTTCCGCGAGCCGCCGGAGAGTTTCCTGAACACCCCCTTCCAGAACCCAGGGCGGGAGCACCGCCAGGAACATGGTGCTCCCAGCGGTGTACGGGTAGATGTCGAAGGTGATGTCCAGCCCTTCGCACTGCGCCCTGTCCACAGCTTCCAGCGCGGGAGCCATCTTGTGCCAGTTACGCCTGCCGGAGGCTTTGAAGTGGGATATATGGAGCGGGATATCCGCTTCCCGGGCCATGGCGATCACCTCCTCGTTAGACTCCAGCAGGCGATCACCTCCGCTTCGCACGTGCACTACCAGAAATCCCCCCATCCGGCCGCTGACCCGAAAGAGCCGCACCAGTTCCTCCCTGCTGGAAAAAGTGCACGGCATGTAGATCATACCCAGGGAAATCCCCACGGCGCCCTCTTCCATGGCCTTTCGGACTTCGTCCTCCATAGCCCGCAAACGGGCTTCATCGGCCGGGATATTGTCCATCCCGATCACCACCATGCGGACGTTTCCCTGGGGGGCCAGTATGGCCAGGTTGGGACCGGTATGGACGGCGGCCAGGCGTTCCATGTACTGACCTATGCTGCTCCAGTCCCACGAGACAGGTGGGTCTCCGCTAAGTCCCGACATATACTGCCGCCACCGGGACACCATGTCCTGGCGCATGGGTGCCGCGCCGATGCCGTCCTGACCAAGGAGCTCGGTGGTGATCCCCTGCATGAGCTTGGGGAGCAGTTCCGGCTCCGCCAGCGCCATGATATCCGAGTGGCAGTGGGTGTCGATGAATCCAGGACACACCACAGCGCCGGCAGCCTGAATCTCATGCGCGGCCTCACCCTTTCCTATTTGCCCCACACGTGCGATCCGGTCGCCTTTAATGCCCACATCGGCCTTTTGGCCGGGCCGGCCTGTCCCGTCGATAACCGTTCCTCTCAAAATCGCCAGATCTAACATGGTAATTCTCCCCCGTTTTTATGCAATACGTATTATTGGAAATATTTTATCCAGAACGGTTAGCCGTGTCAAACTGAGCGCAACTGATAGATAGAGCGGGTTGACTTATCGGGAGAAAACGTCTATATTATTAAAAATTAAGTCGTGTTTGACGCTGGCAAAAGGAGCAGCATTGATGGCTATCCTGGAGATTTTAAAATATCCTGACTCCAGGTTAAAAAAACCCGCAAAAGAGATCGAGAAGATTGATGACGGGATACGAGATTTGGCTGCTGACCTGCTAGAGACCATGTATTGTGCCCCGGGCATCGGGTTGGCCGCCACGCAGGTCGGGCAGCCTGTTCGAGTGGCTGTTGTGGACCTTTTTTCCCAGGAAGAAAAGCGAAAGCCCATGGTTTTCATAAACCCGGAAATCCTGGAGGGGGAGGGCGAGGAACTGCTGGAGGAGGGATGTCTGAGCGTGCCCGATTTTACCTGCGAGGTGAAGCGGCATTGCAGGATAACCGTACGGGCAAGAAAACTGGATGGAAGCCCCATCAAGATTCAAGCAGAGGGTCTTCTCGCGCGCGCACTTCAGCATGAAATCGACCATCTTAACGGAATCCTTTTCATCGACCGCATCAGCCCGCTCAAGCGCCATATCTACCGTCGCAAAGCGCGCAAAGCGCGCGAGGTGCAGCGTACGACGTCATAACCTTGCCCGTGTCTTTAAAGTGCCTGCTTCACCGGCGGCCCCGGGTTCTGCCAGTGCCGCCTTATCCGACAAAGGCTGGGTGCCGTGAAGATAGTATTTCTTGGATCCGCACCATTCTCCATGCCATCCCTCACCATGATTATCCGGCAGGAGGACGAACTGCTGGCCGTTGTCACGCAACCGGATCGGCGCCGAGGCCGGGGGCAAAAAGTATCCTCCACTCCCGTGGCCGTTGAGGCTGAGAAAGCTGGTCTCACAGTGCTGAAACCCAAGAGGGTGAACGATGAGTATTTTGTTGCCACCTTGCGGGAAATGTCGCCCGATCTGATGGTAGTGGTGGCGTACGGACAGATTCTATCTCACCGCGTGCTGGATATACCCGCCGCCGGCTGTATCAATGTGCACGCCTCTCTTCTTCCCAAATACAGGGGAGCGGCCCCTGTGGAATGGGCCGTCATTCGTGGGGAAAAGGTTACCGGAGTCACAACTATGCTCATGAACGAGGGAGTGGACACCGGTCCCATATTGATGAGTCGGGAGGTGGCAATTTTGCCTGGCGAGACGGCGGGACAGCTTTCTCAACGCCTTTCTCTGATAGGCGCTGAAGTGCTTCAGGAGACACTTGAGGCATGGAAAAGAAAAACCCTTCGTCCTCGCCCTCAGGATACGTCGGCCGCCGTTTGCGCCCCGTCCCTTCGGCGCGAGGATGCCCGTATCCGATGGGATAGAACAGGAAAAGAAATAGTAAACCTCATTCGAGGCACAAACCCCCGTCCAGGCGCCCATACCATGCTGGAGGGGCGTCTCCTGAAAATTTTTGAAGCATCTTTTCTGCAGACTAAAACGTCAAAACCGCCGGGCTCCATCGTCCAGTTAAGTCGGACATGGCTCAAGGTGGCCTGCGGAGACGGCTATGTCTACGTGAAAGAGGTTCAACCTGAAAACCGGAGGAAGATGCCGGTGGAGGCTTTCTTAGCGGGCGCACGCCTGAAGACCGGCATGGTGTTGGAGTGAAAACAAGTGGCTTATCCGTCAGGCAAGCTGCCCTGCAAGTTTTGGATCGCTTCGATGCAGGCGATGACACGGCCTCGGGCCTTCTTCACCGCGCGCTGGAGGAGCAAAAAGGATGGGGACCCAGAGAAAGGGCCCAACTCACCGAGCTGGTCCTGGGGACGATCCGCTGGCGCGGGCGCATCGACTGGGTTCTCAGCCAATACGCACGCGGCTTTCCCGGGAAACTCAGCCCGCGGGTTCACAATATCCTGCGCATGGGTGTTTTTCAACTATGTTATCAGGAGGGAGTTCCATCCTTTGCCGCGGTGAGCGAGACGGTGCACCTGGCGCACAGGGCATATAGGGGCGGGCTTTCGGGCTATGTCAATGCCGTGCTGCGAGCCATCCATCGAGAGGACGGCTGCCTGCGGCTTCCGAATATCACTGATCAGGCGGGTTACCTTGCTGTCGTCCATTCCTTTCCCAGATGGATTGTGCAACATCGCCTGGATCTCCTGGGGCCCGAGGAGACCGAGAAGCTATGCCAGGCTGATAATGTGGTGCCCCTCCTCACCGTCCGCACCAATACCTTGCTGATCCACCGTGACGAGTTGATGAGAGAATTGCGGGATGAGTTCCAGCAAGTGGCACCTTGCACTTTCGCCGCAGAAGGCATCAGCGTTCAAGGCGCCCGGCGTCCGGTACACCGTATGCCCGCTTTCAAGAAGGGTCTTTTTTATGTGCAGGACGAAGCCGCCCAGCTCATCGCCCACCTGGCCGCTCCCCTGCCCGAGGAACGGGTACTGGACGCCTGTGCGGCACCAGGGGGCAAAACCACCCACATGGCGCAATTGATGAAAAACACGGGTAGAATAGTCGCCGTGGACATCAATGAATCGCGCCTGGGGGAACTCCGCGACAACTACCGGCGGATGGGCATCCGCAATGTGGAGGCCGTTGCCGGCGACATGCTGGCACTGAGGAATAATGGCTGGCGGGAGAAATTTCAGCGCGTGGTGCTGGACCCGCCGTGTTCATCCCTGGGAATTATCCGGCGCCATCCTGATATTAAATGGCGCCGCAGGCAGGAAGAGATTCCATCCCTGGCGGACGTGCAGCTCCGGATGATGCGCTGTGCTGCAGACATGGTACAGCCGGGGGGCCGGCTGGTGTACGCGGTGTGTACTACCACGAAAGAAGAAGGCGAGGAAATAGTTCGGGACTTTTTGTCATCACGTGCGGATTTTTACATCGAGACCGATCTTCCTGCAGCGGGGTGGGAGATTTTCCTGGATAAGGGGATTTTCCGCACGTCTCCTCATCGACATGGCGTGGATGGTTTTTTTGCCGTCCGCTTCAGGAGGAAAGTGGAGTGATTTCGGTACGCTCTCTTTTCTTTTACTGCCTGTATATCGTGTTGTTTATCTCCGTAATGGCGGGAGCCGGATTCATTACGGCCCGGTTGATCGTCAAAAGCGGAAAGGAAATCCAGGTCCCGGATGTGAGAGGCATGGAGGTGGTGGACGCCCTGGAAACACTTTCCAGGGCGGAATTGAGCTTGAAAGTGGACGGCTTCGAATACTCCTCATCCGTCCCGCGCAATGCAGTGCTTCGTCAAGAACCCGATCCGGGCATCCGCTTGAAAACGGGCGGTTCCATTCGGATAGTCCTCTCCAGAGGCCCAGAAAGAATACCGGTGCCCAATCTGGTTGGAATGACCCGGCGGCAGGCCGAAATCATGCTGAAAAGGAACGGCCTTCTGGTCGGCCATATCTCGGAGACCCACTTTGCCGCCCCAGAGCAAGGGCGCATCCTGGCCCAACAACCAGAGCCCTTGAACTCCATTCAGCGGGGAAGTGCGGTCAACCTTCTGGTCAGCCTGGGGCCTCGCCGGCCGCGCTATATAATGCCCGACCTCACCGGGCGCCCGCTGGGTCAGGCCGTCCTGACCCTGGAGAGAATGAACCTTAAAGTCGGGGAGATCCGTACTCTCCACCACCTGGCAGCGCGACCCGGTCAAGTTCTGGAACAGACACCAGAGAAGGGGCACGCGGTGTCAGAGGGAGATGCCGTTGCACTGGTCGTTCAATCCGATGGTGATGAAGGCCGCCATGTATTCCGTCTGGCGCTGGTACGATACACCGTACCGCCCGGTTTCTTGCGCTCCAGGGTAGAGATAAAACTTCGACGCGGCGACAGCGTGATACCCGTTTACCGGCAATTTATCGATTCCGGTGAATCCGTGGCGGTCATGGTTCTTGTTGATAATAAAAGCCGTGTAATCCTTTCAGTAGATGGTCGAGACGTCAGACCGCAGCAGTTTCGGTTGCAGGAGTTCAAAAATGCGAGTTAAAAAAATCAGTCCTTCCATCCTTTCGGCAGACTTCATGAAACTGGGAGAAGAGGTTCGGGCAGTGGAATCATGCGGAGCCGACATTCTCCATGTGGACGTAATGGATGGCCGGTTTGTCCCGGGCATCACCATCGGCAGCGTGGTTGTTGAACAGTTGGGAAGGTTCAGCCATATTCCCCTGGATGTCCACCTCATGGTGGAGGAGCCCGCTCGTATCGTGGATCAGTACCTGGTAGACCGCGTTCAGACACTTGTGGTTCACCTCGAGGCGGCGGGGCACCTTCATCGCCTCATCCAATTCATAAAGGACAAAGGGGTGCGCGCAGGAGCGTCGCTCAATCCCGCAACTCCTCTCTCCATGCTGGAAGAAATTTTACCAGACCTCGATCAGGTATTGATCATGACGGTTAACCCGGGCTTTGGCGGTCAGTCACTTATTTCTTCAGTGATCCCCAAGATCGCCAGGCTGCGGCGCTGGATTGACGAAAAGGGTTACAATACAGAGCTTGCTGCGGATGGGGGAATATCCCTGGAGAATGTCTCGGAGGTATCTCGGGCGGGCGCGGATGTGCTGGTGGCAGGCTCTGCAATTTTCCACTCGAAGGACTATGGCGGAACCATTCGGACGCTCAGGGAGCGTGCGGAAGATGTTGCTTCATAATCCCTTTTATGGTAAATAATGTTTTGAAACACGGCTAGATCCGAGTGGACCCCTGCTGTGATGAACGATATTTTACATTTTTTCATATTTTGTTTTGCCTGAGAGGGCATGATGGTTTCTATGAATAAAGGACTGCCTATAATGAAGAACAGGCGTATAGTTACCAGGATCGGAAATTCAGCGGCGGCTCTGGTGCTCCTCGCCGCTTTGATGTCCTGTTCACAGGTACTCCAGGGGGGTTCATGGATCAGGCCTGTTGAACATACCCCTACCAAAGAGGAGATGCGCCAACTGGACAAGGGGATTCTGCCGGGAATCAGGATCGGGAATTCCGAGGCCAAGTATCATTACTCCCTCGGCCAGATGTACCTGGCTCGACGTGAGTTTGCGAAGGCGGAGCAAGAATACCGCAAGAGCATTCAACTTGATGAGTCCTCCATGTTCATACGGACGGAGTTGGCCTCCCTGCTCATCAGCCTCGGCAGAACGGATGAAGCCATCGAGGAAGTTAAGCATGCCCTTGCCCTGGACTCCAGCTATATACCGTTATATTTTCTGCTGGGAGAGCTCTATTCCAACAAAGGGCTATACTCCGAAGCCCGGGAGGCGTATGAGAAGATATTGAAAATCGACCCTTCCCACGAGCAAGCCCACATCTCCCTCAGCGTCTTGCTGGCCCGGGATAAAAAGTTTTCCGACGCGATAATCATTCTGGAGAACCTGATCAAAAAGAAACCGGAGTCCGTTTTTGGGTATTATTATCTGGGGAAACTTTATGCAGAGCAGCAAAACTATGAAAAAGCCATTCAGGGACTTACAAAGGCGCGGGATCTCAAGCCCAACTCCCAATCTGTCCTTATGGAACTTGCCCTTGTCTATGAACTGAACAAAAGCAACCTGCAGGCCATCCGGACTTATAAAGATCTGCTGGACATTGAACCCAGTAATATCACGGCATTACTCAGGGTAGGTCAGCTTTACGTTCTGGAGGATCAGCCTGATCGGGCACTGGAATACTTGAACAGGGCTTTAATGCTCAGGCCGAAGGATGACCGCATTCACGCCAAGATAGGCCTCCTGTATCTGGAAAAGAAAGAGTATGACACCGCTATCCGAATCTTCACTGAATTGTCGGCGCGGAAGCCGGAGGAAGATCGCTACAAGTACTACTTGGCCGCGGCTTATGAGGAGAAGGGCGACCTCCAATCCGCGGAGAAACACTTTAAAAAACTCGATGCCCGTTCTCCCGTGTTCATTGAATCACGAATCCACCTGGCTTATATTCTCACCGCGCGGGGAAATATAGAAGCCGCTCTCCAGACCATGGATGAAGCCATTGGGGCGGAGCCTGAAAATCTTGACTCATACAGCTTCAAGGCCAGCATTTTGACCGATGCCAGCCGCTATCAAGAAGCAGTCTACGTGCTCAACGAGGGGATCAAGGTTGATCCTTCAAGTACTAAATTGCTCTATCAATTGGGGATCCTGTACGACAAATGGGGGAAAAAGGATCTCGGCGTGGAAACAATGCTGCAGATCATTGAAATCGACGCCGAACACGCCAATGCCCTGAATTATGTGGGATACACGTACGCAGAAAAAGGAATACGGCTGGACGAGGCCGAGGAGTTGATAAAAAAGGCTCTTACCATAAAACCTGACGATGGATATATCACCGACAGTCTTGGATGGGTTTATTACCAGAAAAGTCTTATCCCCCAGGCCATCGAGGTGCTTGAGCGGGCTGTATCCATTGTATCAAACGATCCCATTATCCTCGAGCATCTCGGCGATGCATACAGGAAAGATGGAAGAAACAAAGACGCATTGAAAATGTATCGTAAAGCGCTTACCCGTGTCAGGAAGAAAGATCATAAGGCCCGATTGATGAAAAAGATCGGGGAACTCAAAAGAAAAACCGAAAATTAGTTCTCCCCTCACGAAATTGATGTATCCAGTATTTCGCATAAGAACCTCCATGACCTGCATTCACAACCGGGCATGTAAAAAGGCTCATCACGCATAATGCCATTGAGATAACGTCACGGTGAAGGGCATCCCCGTTTTTGATTCTTTAACCGGATGCCCGGGCGAGGCCGCGGGCTCGACCGGGCATCCATGCATTACATGCCGGTTTTTTGGGGAGATTTCGTCTCTGCCGGCAGCGCCCGATCTCTCATTTACGTAATTCTGAGTTTGGTGGGGCCGTCGGGTTTGAAATAACCATAGCCCCGAGAATTATGGTGGACCATCATTGCATGGTGATAGCGGAGAGGCAGCGGGAATGGATAAAAGTTTAACGTATCCCAGGGGACATAATCTCCACGATAAATTCTTCCAGCCTGCGGTTCAACGTCCCTGGCTGTTCCAGCATCACCACGTGGCCTGCATCGGGGATTATTTCCAGACGACTGTCTGACAGGTTGTCATTGAGATATTGAGCGTATTTTGGAGGAGTCATCTGGTCATCGGCACCGACCAGGACCAGGCTCGGCACCTGGATCTCTCCCAAGGCCTTCATGCAGTCAAAGGCGTCGCAAGCGCGAAAGTCCCCGATGGTCACCGCAGGATCAGTCTTACGGCCGATCCTGAAATATGCGTCTTTCACAGCCTGGTCTGTCTTCGGGCTGAACCCATATTGGAGCACAATACTCTCGAATGCGGATCGGTCTCCTTCTTCCAGGAACCTGAAAATATCGGGCAACACTTTCAGCCTTGCCCCTGTTCCGATGAAAACAGCGCCCATCAACCGGCGCGGAGGGCGCCGGCAAAACTCCATGGCTACGGCCCCACCCATGGAGTGGCCCACCACCACAAGAGGAACCGGCCCCAATGTTTTGGTGAAACGCCTGATCCAATCAACATAGCGGGATATCTCCCGCTCTCCCCCGCCTTCGGATAGACCATGGCCAGGCAGGTCCGGTGCAACCACATTGAATACACCACTCATGCTCTCCAGTTGATGGAACCAGACTTCATGGCTCCCTCCCGAACCGTGAATCAGGACCAGAGTCATCTCTCCGGGCTCCGGGGGATCCGGATCGGCGGCGAAATGAATTCGTATTCCTTCAATAGTAACAAATGGCATGGGTCCTTTCCTTTTAAGCGTAAGCGATAAATAAAAAATCTCTGCAATGTGCCCGCGACTTTTGACTACTTGGTGTAAGTAACTAAATTACTCCCGCATCACCAGACGGAATTATTATAATCCAGAATGGCACCACAGGTCAATAGTTAGTCTTTTCATAACTCAGCAATTCCGCATTTTCAATGCGAATTTGCCTCTTTGGATTAAAGAGTAATAAAGGCTAGAATTCAGGCGGGTTTATAATTGATAAATTTCTGTGTTGCGGAATTGCTGAGTTTTAGCGAAAAGATTTGACAAAAAAGCAATTAAAAGATATATTTATTACCTGTATTACTTGGATTTGCCTATAGATTCTGGCAAAAATACCGCTTGAAATCATTCGCCAAGAACGGTTATAACCGTGAAGGCGGGTGGTTGGCGGAGGAAAATATCTGTATTAATGAAAATCGCGATGAAGGCTGTGAACGGCACCTCGTGGACGGGCTTCCTTTTTCGGCTCTCTTGCCTGCAGCCTTGTATGGGCAGTGAGTAGCCGGAGGAATCAGCACGCCTGATGAGGGAGAGTCTAGAAGGAGGTTTGACGGCCCGTTTTATCGTTTTTGTCGGGTCAGGCGCTTATCTGGGTTACTCGCCGGTGATCCCCGGCACAGTTGGGACGCTGGGGGGGATTCTCCTGGTTGTGGTGGTGTTTTCCCGATTTTCACCGGCGATTTATGTGCTTAGCCTTGTGACGTTTTTTTTCATGGCCATATGGGTGGCAGATCGCGCAGAGGTCTTGCTCCATGCCCATGACAGCCGAAAGATTGTCATTGACGAGATCACGGGTTTTCTCTGCACCATGGTAATGGTTCCCGCTACACCGGCATATCTGGCAACGGGTTTTATTCTTTTTCGGATACTGGACGTGGTGAAGCCGTATCCGGCCAATATTATCAACAGGAAAGTACGCGGAGGATGGGGCGTGGTGCTGGATGATGTGGTCG
The DNA here is from genome assembly GCA_019310535.1 of Deltaproteobacteria bacterium. Taxonomy (GTDB): domain Bacteria; phylum Desulfobacterota; class JAFDED01; order JAFDED01; family JAFDED01; genus JAFDED01. The sequence continues at coordinate 18,602 of JAFDED010000035.1, read as the reverse complement.
CGGGCGCATACGCTAATCTCATCCTCCATGCTATTCGGTTCTTTGAAGGTTAAAGGAAAAAGGGAAATAGCTGGACGGGAGGCGTAGAGGGCAGATTCATTTTTCCTTTAGCCTTTTAACAAGAGGACGGGAGTTTGATTGCGGAAATCATAGCTGTTGGCAACGAACTGATTTCAGGGAGCGTTGTCGACACAAACTCCGCGTTTGTCGGTCGCCCGCTCTCCTTGTTCGGGCTGCACGTCCAATATCACACCACAGTGGGTGACAACATCGAAGATATCCAGTGGGCCCTCCGGACGGCTTCGCAGCGTTCTGATGTGGCTGTGATATGCGGCGGTCTGGGTCCCACTGCAGACGATGTTACCACCGAGGCGGCTGCCCGCTGCATGGGCACCGATCTGGTGCTGGATGAGATGGCACTGGATGCGCTGCGACGCCGTTTTCAGCAAATAGGGGTCGAGATGACCCCTAACAACGAGAAACAGGCCCGACTTCCCAGAGGCGCTGTGGTCATGCTCAATCCGTGGGGCTCCGCCGCAGCTTTCATGATCAGAAACGGCCGTTGCCGGCAGTTCTTCCTCCCCGGCGTCCCCAAGGAACTGCGCAACCTGCTCCTGCATGAGGTCATTCCCCGGTTGCAGGCCGAAATCGCCCCCGGAGTGGTATTCTTGAACAAGTCTTTGCGGGTTTTTGGCCTCACAGAGTCCAAGATCGACCAGATGCTCTCCCATATCAACTGGGACACAGGGCACGCCCGCCTGGCTTCGCTGCCCCATTTCCCCGAGATTGAGCTGAAGATAACTTCCAGCGGATCCAAGGAAACTGAGGCGAAACGGGCGCTGGAGGATATGGAAAATCAAGTCCGAGAGGTTTTAAATGATTACATTTTCACCACCGATCAAGACACCATGGAGGGTCGCGTCGGGGAGCTGATGCGGAAGCGTTGCTGGACATTGGCAGTCGCCGAATCCTGCACCGGCGGTCTCGTGGGACATCGCATTACACAGATTTCCGGCAGCTCGGATTATTTTGACCGCGGGCTGGTTACCTACAGCAACCGCTCCAAGGTGGAAATTTTGGGTGTTCCCGAAGACATATTGCATCGGTACGGTGCTGTCAGCAGGCCCACCGCCCTGGCCATGGCCAGGGGAGCCAGGGAGAGAAGCGGAAGCCACGTGGGACTGGCCACAACAGGGATCGCGGGCCCCACGGGAGGAGGAGCGGAGAAGCCGGTGGGGACCGTTTTCATTGCCATCGATACGGCTGAAACTTCTGTTTGCAGGCATTATCTGTTCCACGGCGATAGGGACCGCATTAAAACGGTCACTGCGCAGACAGCGCTGGATCTGTTGCGAAAGTTTCTTTTAGGCCGGCTCGATCGCGGAACACATATGTATGAAGTCAGAAACAGCGATTGAGAAGATATTTTACCGGGATAACTGGATGAACGGGATAGAAATTTTGCTTGAATTATAACCCTGTTATCCTGCCCAAAAGCTTTTATCGGTGATGAGCATTCGCGCTTTTCTTGCCGCAGAGATCGACGAAGAAATGATCCACTCATTGGCGATGGTCCAGGCGGATCTTATATCCCACGGCGCCAGCGTTCGGTGGGTGAAACCGGAGAACATTCACCTGACCCTTCACTTTTTTGGTAACATTCGCGAGGAGGAGGTCGAGGATATTTGCCGGGAAATGTGCAGGGTGTCATCGGCTATAAAACCGATGACGGTTCAGATAGAAGGACTCGGTGCATTTCCCAGCCTGAACAACCCCAAGGTGATCTGGGCGGGAATCACCGATGCGGAGGGAAGGCTTGTCGACATGCAGGGCGCTGTTGCCCGCGAGCTTGCCAGAATGGGATACAAGGTGGAGACCCGGCCTTTCCATCCGCATCTGACCCTGGGCAGACTTCGGTCGGCCGCGGGCAAGAGTGGCTTGCGGGAGGCGTTGAAACAGGGGAAAATCAAGAATTTCGGAGATTGGAATGTCAAGGGAATAACCCTTTTTCGGAGTGACCTCAAGCCCTCCGGGGCTCAATACACTCGTCTGCGGGTCATTCCGCTCCATGGGGATTCATGAATTAAGGGAGATGATCATGGAAGGTGTCCAGGAAGAAGGGAAAAAGAATAAGGCTCTCGATATGGCCATTACACAGATAGAGAGGCAGTTCGGCAAGGGCTCTATCATGCGGATGGGAGAAGGAGCCTTGATACCGGACATTCAGGTCATCCCCACGGGCTCAATCTCTCTGGATTACGCTCTGGGGGTGGGGGGCGTCCCCCGGGGAAGGGTGGTTGAGATCTTCGGCCCCGAGGCTTCGGGGAAAACGACTCTTTGCCTTCACATCGTGGCCGAGGCGCAGAAGACGGGGGGCTTGGGTGCCTTCATCGATGCCGAGCACGCCCTCGATATCGCCTACGCCCGCCGGCTGGGGGTCAATACTGATGAGTTGCTCATCGCCCAGCCCGACACGGGCGAACAGGCTCTCGACATCACTGATATTCTGGTCAGAAGCGGTGCCATCGATATTATCGTGATCGACTCGGTGGCTGCCCTGGTGCCCCAGGTCGAACTCAACGGCGAGATGGGCGATATTCAGCCGGGACTCCAGGCCCGCCTGATGTCCAAGGCCCTTCGGAAGCTGACCTCCTCTATCAGCAAATCCCATACCACGGTGATATTCACCAATCAGATCCGCATGAAAATCGGTGTCGTGTTCGGGAACCCGGAGACGACAACAGGCGGCCACGCGCTGAAATTTTATTCAACTGTGCGATTGGAAATCCGACGTGTGGGTGCCATCAAAGACGGCCAAGACATCATCGGCAACCGAACACGCGTCAAAGTGGTCAAGAACAAGGTGGCTCCTCCTTTCAAAGAGGTGGAGTTCGATATTCTTTACGGTGAGGGAATATCATACGCAGGCGATTTGCTGGATATGGCCGTACAAAACAAGATTATCGATAAAAGCGGCACGTGGTATTCATTCCAGGAGGAACGTATAGGCCAGGGCCGGGAAAACGCCAGGAACTTCCTCCTGGACCACCCTGATATGATGCGGGAAGTGGAGGCGAAGGTCTGGGAACACATTCAGCCTGCAAAAGGGGACTCGACCTCTGCATAAAACTGAAGAAAGGTTGAAAGTGCACCACTCTCATCCTTGCCGGACATCCGGTAGTGCGGCCAGCATTTATATATAATAGCCGGAGATGGAGATCGGAATTTACCTGTGAATGGAGCGGCCGTTTGAGCACTGCGATTTGCCCAGGATGCAGCCACCATATATACAGAGGGGGAAGGGCATGGAACTTAATGATATTTTAAAGTTTGCTTTGAGCAAGGGCGCCTCGGATGTCCACCTGAAGGTTGGACTGACCCCTGTTTTACGGATTAATGGGACGCTTGTTCCCATCAAGGACATCCCCAAGCTGACACCGGAAGAAACTAAGAGGATGGCCATGGGAATCATGAGTGACCGTCAAAAAGAGCGATTCCTAGAGTTCAAAGAACTGGACATGGCCTATGGATCCTCCGGGCTGGGGCGGTTTCGCGTGAATGTCTTTATGCAGCGAGATAACCTTGGTATGGTACTGAGAACAATACCTACAGAGCCCCCCGCTCTTGAAACCCTGGGATTGCCCAAAGTCCTTTCTAAAATTGCAATGGAACACCGGGGGATGGTTTTGGTTACGGGAACCACCGGCAGCGGAAAAAGCACAACTCTGGCCGCCATGATAGGTTATATCAATACCCATCGCACAACACACATCATCACCATCGAAGATCCCATCGAGTTCCTCCATCGGGACCGCCGAAGCATTATTAACCAGCGGGAGGTCGGGCAGGACACAACGGGTTTCGCTAAAGCGCTTCGGGCAGCACTGAGGCAGGATCCTGATGTGATCCTGGTAGGCGAGATGCGCGATCTCGAGACTATCGGAATCGCGTTGACCGCAGCGGAAACAGGCCACCTGGTTTTTAGCACCCTGCACACACTCGATGCCATGGAGACTATCACCCGTATCATATCGGCGTTTCCTCTTGATCAGGAACAGGCCATTCGCAATCAGCTCAGCGGTGTTATCAAGGCGGTTATCAGTCAGCGGCTACTTCCCCGTGCGGATAGGAAGGGGCGCGTGGTCGCCGCTGAGGTCCTCGTAAGCACCGCCCGCATTCGGGAATGCGTCAGTGATCCCGCAAAAACTATCGAGATCAGGGAAGCCATGGCCGAAGGGGTGGTTACCTACGGGATGCAAACGTTTGACCAATCGCTGATGGGTCTTTTGAAATCGGGACTCATCACCCTGGAAGAAGCCCTTAACAACGCTACTAACCCCGGCGATTTCGAACTGCGCTATAAGGGAATCTCTGCCACCAGCGATGCAACATTTGACGATTTCATGGCAGAGGGAGAGGCAGAGAAAAAGAAGCTTCCCTTCTAGGAACCAAAATCCAGAGGACGTCCAGGCAGTTTGTCAGCTTCATCGAGGGGCAATAAGCAGGCGCTCGTGAAAGTATCGTTGCGGGAGGTCCCAGTACGACGGGATTTCTTGTTTAGTGCTTAGTGAAAAACAGCTATAGGAGAAAGCGTTGACCGGAAGAGAGATTCGCCAACAGTTTTTAAAATATTTTGAGGAAAAAGACCATACAATTGTCAAGAGCTCTTCTCTTGTTCCCAGGGATGACCCTTCCCTGATGTTCACCAATGCGGGCATGGTCCAGTTCAAATCAGTCTTCCTGGGCGAGGAGAAACGGCCATACATCCGGGCCACAAGCTCACAGAAATGCCTGAGGGTCAGCGGCAAGCACAATGACCTGGAGAATGTGGGCCGCACGGCAAGGCACCATACCTTCTTCGAGATGCTGGGAAACTTCTCCTTTGGGGATTACTTCAAGGAGGATGCCATCAGGTTCGGCTGGGATTTCCTGGTGGAGCGCATGGGTCTGCCAGCAGAGCGGTTGTGGATCAGTATTTTTCGAGAGGACAACGAGGCTTTCGATATCTGGCGGCAATACGTTCCAGCTCAGCGCATTGTCCGAATGGACGAAAAAGACAATTTCTGGGCAATGGGCCTTACAGGCCCCTGCGGCCCATGCTCGGAGATCATATTGGATCAGGGGTTCGGCGTGGGCTGCGGCCGGGAGGATTGCAGCGTTTTCTGCGACTGCGACCGGCACCTTGAGTTGTGGAACCTGGTCTTCATGCAGTTCAACCAGTTCGATGACGGCCGCCGCGAACCTTTGCCCAAGCCCAGCATCGACACCGGGATGGGGCTGGAGCGGCTGGCCGCAGTCATGCAGGGGAAGCAGAACAATTTTCATGCCGACCTTTTCGAGGATCTTTTCGAGCAAATCCAGTCCCTATCGGGGAAAATGTACGGGAAACGTGAGGACGTGGATGTTTCAATCCGCGTCATCGCTGACCACAGTCGGGCGACCGCCTTCCTGATCAGCGACGGCGTGATCCCTTCCAACGAAGGACGCGGCTATGAGCTCCGGCGTATCATGAGACGGGCTCTGCGCCATGGAAAAATGCTCGGTTTTACCAAGCCGTTTCTCCATCAGACGGTGCAGACTGTGGCCAGTGTCATGCAGGACGCCTATCCGGAACTTTCCGAAAATCTGGAATATATTTCCCGGGTGACCCATTCGGAAGAAGAGCGTTTCCTCCGAACGCTTGACCGAGGAATGGCTCTCCTGGAGGAAGAGACACGGAGGCTGAAAAAGGAACATGATACCCGGATCCCTGGCCCGGTCATCTTTCGGCTTTACGATACCTTCGGCTTTCCGGTGGACTTGACGTCTGAATTGGCTGAAGCCGAAGGCCTGTCCCTTGACATGGATGGATTTCAGCAAGCAATGGAGGAGCAGCGGCAACGCTCCCGCGAACACTGGACCGGCTCCGGCTCCGAAGGGGTGGAAGAGGTGCATCGGGCCATTGCCGCTCAGGGAATCCGCAGCACGTTCACCGGCTATGAGAGACTGGAGGACAGGGGCCGGATACTGCGGATAGCGGTTTATGAGAGCCCTGTGGTGGATGTGGGGGAAGGAAAACATATGGACGCCCTCGTTCTTCAACAGGGCATCATCCAAATCGTTGGGGAAGCGCACGAAGGGGACCGGGTGGATATTGTAACGGATATTACCCCCTTTTACGGCCAGGCCGGAGGCCAGGTGGGCGACGTTGGCGCCATTGAGGGGCCCGACTTCATCATGGAGGTGGAAAACACGGCTAAACCCATGGATGACCTCATAGTTCACCAGGGGACCATCAAGATCGGGATAGCAAAACAGGGTGACCCCGTCACCCTTCGGGTGGACGCTGCGTCCCGATCCTCCACCATGCGCAGCCACTCGGCCACCCATTTGCTCCAATGGGCTCTCCGAACCGTGTTGGGGAACCATGTCAAGCAATCTGGCTCTGAGGTCAGCCCTCACGGGCTCCGTTTCGATTTCACCCACATGACCACCATGAGCCAGGAAGAACTGGATCGCGTGGAGGACCTGGTCAACCGGAGAATCATTGAAAACCACCCCGTGCGCACCACCGACATGCCCTTTGACGAAGCCATGAAGACCGGGGCAACGGCGATTTTCGAGGAAAAATACGGAGATAGGGTGCGGCTGGTGGATATGGGCGGGTTCAGCCGGGAGCTGTGTGGGGGTACACACGTGAGGTCCACCGGTGATATCGGTGTCTTCAAAATAATACACGAGGGGAGCATCGGTGCATCGCTGCGCCGTATCGAGGCGTTGACCGGGACGGGAGCCCTGGCGAGATTCCGTGAAGATGAGAAGCTTCTTCAAAAAGCGGCGACCATCCTTCGGGCGCAGCCCGCTGAACTGGTGGCGCGGATCCAGCGTATCTTGGACCGCCAGAAAGAACTGGAACGGGAGTTGGAGACCCTCAAGTCGCGCCTGGCCTCCCAGCATACGGGGGATCTGATGGATAAAGTCAGGGAGCTTGACGGTGTGCGTGTGCTGTCCGCGCGTGTGGAAGCCCGCAGTCCTCGAGAACTGCGAGATATCTCCGACAAGGTCCGCGATCGGCTCCGCTCCGGTGTGATAGTCCTGGGTGCTGTGGAGGGAGAAAAGGCCTTCCTTGTCGCCATGGTCACAAAGGAGTTGACCGATCGCCTGAGCGCCGTTGACATTATTCGCCAAGCAGCGACGAAGGTGGGAGGCTCCGGCGGAGGACGCGTCGATATGGCCCAAGCAGGCGGCCATCGGCCGGAAGGACTCTCAGAAGCCCTGGAAGAGGTTTACCCATCAGTGGAAAGTATTCTCAGAAGTTGAAATATATGACGATGAAATCCGAAGTTTCCCCGGAAGGCATATATCGAGCGCGAAAAATAGTGTATCAGCACTTGAGGCCCACCCCTCTGCGGTATTATGACACCCTCTCGGAGACCGTGGGATGCCGGATGTTCGTAAAACACGAGAACCACAACCCCACGGGCTCCTTCAAGGTGCGAGGGGGCCTCAACCTGATTTCCGGTCTCAGCGCCGAGGAAAAGCAACGGGGCGTCATCACGGCCACACGGGGTAACCACGGTCAGTCGGTGGCTTACGCCTCGCGCATATTCGATGTGTGTTGCACGATTGTGGTTCCCAAGGGCAATAATCCGGAAAAAAATCAGGCCATGCGGGTACTTGGAGCTGAGTTGATCGAGCACGGGAAGGACTTTGACGAGGCCCGAACCCTGGTGGAGGAGCTTATGCGCCAGCGGGGTATGCGGTACGTTCACCCCGCCAACGAGCCTCAGCTCATTCACGGCGTTGGAACTTACTCCCTGGAGATACTGGAAGATCTGCCCGAGGTTGATGTGGTTATCGTCCCCATTGGTGCGGGCAGCGGAACCTCCGGCGCCATCACTGTGTTTCGGAGCCTGAAGCCAGGAGTACGGATCATCGGAGTCCAGGCAGAGAAGGCTCCCTGTGTCTATCTTTCCTGGAAAGAAGAGAAGATGGTGCAGACCGAAAGCAGCGACACATTTGCCGACGGCCTGGCCACACGAGTCCCTTTTGAGCTTCCCCTCAGCATCATTCGGGACGGCGTGGACGACATCATCCTGGTCAGCGAGGAAGAAATCAGGCTGGCCGTTCTGCTGTTGCTTCGTACAACGCACAATCTGGCCGAAGGGGCCGGGGCGGCGCCCATGGCCGCGGCGCTCAAGATCCGGGAGCGACTGGCAGGAAAAAATGTGGTTGTCATCCTATCCGGCGGCAATATAGACCTGGAGACCCTCAGGTGGGTGATTGGCCTGCGGTCAACCGCCCCTGCCACGTAGGAAAGGATGGGAGTTGGCCGCCTGATGCAGGAGTTGTGATGATGCACAACTCCGGACTTTTTTCCGCTTCGGCAATAGTTTCACAAATTATCATCCAACCCTTGGATAGATTTTTCTGGCGCAACCTTCGCCAAAGACGAAACAAGTTGTTCCTTTGCCATGAAACCCATGGCGGTGGTTATCCTGCCTCTTTTTGGGAACGAAGGTGCTGAAATGACAGGGCGAAATTTCAGCCGGAGGATTCAGCAAGATGGGATCATCGTAGCACCCGGGTGCTACGATGCTTTCTCCGCCAGGTTAGTTGAGGAGGCCGGTTTCGAGGCCGTTTATATGACAGGATACGGCACCTCGGCCACCATGATCGGCCAGCCCGATGTGGGGCTCCTGACCATGAGTGAAATGGCCGCCCATGCGGGCCAAATTGCATCTGCCGTGCGCCTTCCAGTCATTGCCGACGCCGACACCGGTTATGGCAATCCCGTCAATGTCATGAGGACAGTCCGGGAATATATCAAGGCAGGGGTGGCGGCAATCCAGTTGGAGGACCAAGTCTTCCCCAAAAAATGTGGACACACCCGGGGAAAGCAAGTCATTCCCAAAAAAGAAATGGTCAAGAAAATCGAGGCTGCGGTGGATGCCAGGGAAGATTCTGGTCTGGTCCTCATTGCACGCACCGACGCCAATGCCGTCCACGGATTTCAGGATGCTATCGAGAGATGTAAAGCATATATCAAGGCCGGAGCAGATATCATTTTTGTTGAGGCGCCGCGTAGTGTTGATGAAATGCGACTGGTTTACGAGGAACTGCGCTTTCCATTGATGGCGAACATGGTCGAAAAGGGACAGACCCCTCTGCTAAAAAACGGGGAACTGGAGAAGCTCGGCTATAAGCTTGTCATTTACCCGTTATCCGCACTCATGGCCGCTACTCGAGCCATTACCGACCTTCTTCGCAGCCTGAAGGAGAACGGGACCACGGCCGAATTTCTGGATCGCATGGTGGAATTTTCAGAACTGAACCAAATCGTGGGGTTCGATGAATTTTACACGTTGGAGCAAAAGTACGTTTATTAGGGAGACACTGCATCAACTCGCTGCGTTGTTAGAACCCGGCCTCCTTATTTATTTCGGTTGTATATTGACGTCCTCTTAATGGTTTCAGCATGTAACAGCCAAAGGAGGTGATGCTGCCGGATTGGAGAAACACGGAGTTTGAAGTTAGAGTCTTATGTAAAAGCGAAAGGAGGAGAAGATGAGACCTGGACGCATGGTTACAATGGTGATGGTAGTGGCACTCCTGGGTTTGCTGGCTGGAGGTGCATTGCAGCCTTCGCAGACATACGCCGAATCCAAACCTATAGAAATTACATTTTCCACCTACTGGCCCACTTCTTATGGCTACCTGTGGGAACCTATTGTCAGTTTCGCGCAAAAGGTGGAGAAGCAAAGTAAGGGGCGGATAAAGTTCAAGCTGTACCATACCGGCCAGCTTTTCAAAGGCAAAGAGGAGTTTGCCGCGCTGGCGCGCGGAGACATTGATATGAGCGCTCCGCTTGACATTTACAACACTGGCATCGTCGCCGAGCTCGGTATCAGCAGCCTGCCATTCATGTGGGAAAAAATTGAGAGCCTGCAGAAAAGCCTTGACGCCGGGCTCTGGGATCTGGGAATCAACCAGAAACTTCTCAAGCACAACGTGGTGGTGCTGGGAGTTGCGGCTGGAGGCCCCTATCAGTTCTATACCAAGAAAAAGCCCATCCTCCAGCCCGATGACATGAAAGGCCTGAAATTCGGGGTTTCCGGCAGCACTGCGTCCAAGGCCACCGAGCTTCTGGGCGGCTCGCCCACTACCATGAGCTCCGGAGAACTCTATATGGCGCTCCAGCGGGGGACCATCGACGGCTGTACTCGCCCAACTATTACCGGCATCGGGCGAAAGCTTTACGAAGTGGTCAAACATTTCTCCGTTGCCAACATGTATTATTATTGTTCCTTTCTGAGCGTCAATAAAAGGAAGTGGGACAGCCTTCCCGGCGACATTCGGGAGATCATGAAAAAGGTGGCCAAGGAGCGCGATCAAGAACAGGTGCAAAAGGCCCAGGAGTTTATAAAGAAGGGTGTAGAGTTGTACAAAGAAAAGGGGGTCGAGGTTCATATCCTTAGCTCGACGCAACTGGCAAAGTTCAAGGAAAAAATGGAGCCGGTTTACGCCTGGTGGCTGAAAAAAGTCCCCACAGGGAATAAATATATCGAATTCGTGAAAGCCCACCATTAATTCTCAATTTCAATCCAGGAGTTTTGGACGGGATGAGAGGATAACTCTGTTTTAAAGCCTTTTTGTCCTGAAGTCCCGTCTAAACTCTTTTTTCAGAAAGAATTTTAGATAAAGATAACAAGAAAAAGAGAGAAAACCTGATGAAGAGGATAGCCCGAGTGCTGGTCGCCGGCATCAACGGTTTGACGTGGTTCAGTGAGACTCTCGCAGAATTGGGGCTTCTTGCCCTTTTGATCCTGGTCTTCCGCGAAGTGGTGGCACGATATTTTTTCTCAAGTCCCACAATTTATTCCGTTGAAATCAGCGAATATCTCCTGATCTTCATTACATTCCTGTGCGTGGGGTGGGTGCTGAAGGAGAACCGGCATGTCAGGATGCTGGCGATTCATACCCGATTGTCCAAAAACTCGCAAGCGTACATGGAAATTTTTTCCTGTCTTCTGATTATGTTGTTTTGCGTTGTACTCGTCTGGGAGGGGATCGAGAGCGTCATTGTTGCGTATCGGGGGGACTACCACTCAAGCTCGCTGTTGAACTTCCCGTTGTGGATTTCCTATTCATTTATTCCCTATGGGGCACTGGTGCTTGGCCTCCAATGTACGGTGGTAGTCGGCCGGCATGTCCAGGGCTTAAGAAAGCACGAAGAAGCATCATCCAGCGAATACGTGGCCTGAAACAATGGACCCCACTCTCATCAGCATCATCATGATAGTGTGTTTTCTGGCCCTCATGGCTGCCGGTGTTCCTGTTTTCGCGGCACTGGGAGTGGCGGGTATTGTGGGTATTCTTTTGCTACAGGGCACGAGAGGCCTGGGGGCTGTTCCGGGCGTTATTTATGACAGGCTCGGCAATTTTACTCTTGTGGCAGTTCCTCTTTTTATCCTCATGGGCGAGGTGATCTTTGTCACCGGCGTGGGCTCTGACATTTACACCGCGGCCGGCCGATGGCTGAACCGTTTCCGCGGCGGGCTGAGCATGGCCAGCGTGGCTGCCAGCGCGGTGTTTGGCGCCATGTGTGGCGTCAGTGTCGCAGGCGCGGCCTCCATCGGCAGCTTTGCCATCCCCGAAATGCTGAAGAGGGGGTACGAAAAGTCCCTGGCCACGGGTTGTGTGGCCGCGGCCGGAGCACTCTCCCTGCTCATTCCTCCCAGCGTGGCCTTTATTCTCTACGGTGTGGTGGCGGATGAATCGGTGGGAAAGCTTTTCATAGGCGGCATAGTCCCCGGGGTGATCCTGGCTTTGATGATGATGGCCTATATCTGGACTATATGCAAAGTACGCCCCTATCTGGCTCCCGCATCGAAAGAGAATGTTACCTGGAAAATGCGATTCGCATCTCTTGCGAGGATATGGCCGTCCCTGGTGCTCATATTTCTGGTCTTGGGCAGCATTTATTTCGGAATAGCCACTCCCACGGAGGCGGCGGCGGTGGGTTGTGCCGGAAGCCTTGCGCTGGGTTTATATCGCAAGACGCTTAACTGGAAGACATTCAGGCGCATATTTCGGGAAACCGCTGTTAACAGCGGAATGATTATTCTGATTCTCACCTCGGCATTGCTGTTCGGATATGTCTTGACCCTGCTTATGCTCCCTCAGCAGTTGGCGGAGCTTGTGGGCAAAACCAATCTTCCCACCTGGGCGGTCTTATCGTGTATCATGGCGCTTCTCATCCTCATGGGGATGTTCATGGACATCGTGTCAGTGATCCTGATAAGCACTCCCATACTGCTTCCCATTGTCACCACCCTGGGTTACAACACCCTCTGGTTCGGCATCGTCATGTGTATCACCTGCGAGATAGCCGTGATAACGCCGCCCGTGGGGCTTAACCTGTACGTAATTAAAGGTATTTCCCCATCGCATATCTCTCTCGAAGATATCATCAGGGGGGCTGCCCCTTTTGTCCTCGTTGAGATCGTCTGCCTGGCCATTTTCGTAAGCTACCCGCCCCTCAGCCTGTGGTTGCCCGGCAAGATGTATTGAATTGGTTAAAACTGAGGTCAACAGCAAAATGTATCAGGAGTACCGCAATCCACCTGCCAGATCCGTCTTCCGTAATTGTACCACTTCATTCGGCAAGTCTAGCCGATTTGGCTGCTGTCCGGTAAAATTCATTTTACCGGTGAGCTGACCATAAAAAATAATACCACTCTAGGCGTTAAAATTAGAATATGAGGCATTCAAGGAGGATAAAAATGATGTATAAACACAAAGGGGTTGCCGTAGACAAATTATTACAATCATATCAAAAAGATAAAGACCCCTTTATTACAGATACAACGATGACATTTCCCGAACGTTCTTGTGATTTTGAAGAATTCAGAATGCTGAAGAAATTATTGTTCCCAAATTATTGGAATTGTGGTTCAATTACAAAGTCTGGAAACAAACTAAAATTGGAAATAATGATTAATGAATTAGGTCAAGCACTCTTTGATGGGATTCGGCCATACGTATCAATTGGTGAAGAACCCGGGATAATAGTTGATAAAGTTTTAGATCGATTACCTGATATTAGGGAGACACTGAAGAGAGATGTGGAAGCAACTTATAAAGGAGACCCGTCTGCTAGAAGCTATACCGAAATTATTAGGGTCTATCCTGGTTTCATGGCCGTTTTAATTCAAAGAGTTGCACATGTTTTATACATGCTTAAAGTTCCAACCTATCCCAGAGAACTTACCGAATACATACATTCAATAACGGGGATAGATATACATCCGGGAGCAAAGATAGGTGAATATTTTTTTATAGATCATGGAACAGGAGTGGTCATAGGTGAAACAACTGAAATTGGTGAATATGTTAGAATTTATCAAGGAGTTTCGTTAGGAGTTTTGCATTTTAAAAAAGATGGAGAAGACATATTAAAAAAAGGTTATAAAAGACATCCAACTATTGGTAGTCATGTGGTGATTGGTGCAGGAGCTAAAATTCTTGGCCCTGTTACCATTGGAGATCATGTAAGTGTTGGCGCTAATTCTTGGATAGAAAACGACATTCCAGGCCATACAACGGTTTTTATTGCAGAGCATCCGAAATTGATTAAAAAACAAAACAAGGAAATAAAAAAATGACACACAAAGTGAACAACATAACTGAGTTGGTCGGCGATACGCCCATTGTAAAACTTAACAAGATCGTCGAAAAGGGATCGGCAACTGTTTGGGCCAAATTAGAAAGCTATAATCCAGCCGGCAGTGTTAAAGACAGAATAGGTTTAAGTATGTTAATAGATGCAGAACAAAAAGGTATTTTAAAACAGGGAGATACAATAATAGAGCCAACTTCCGGAAATACAGGAATTGCCTTGGCATTTGTTGCAGCACAAAGAGGGTATCGTTGTATTTTAACAATGCCCGAAACAATGACACTGGAAAGAAGACAGCTACTCAAAGCATATGGGGCAGAGCTTGTTTTAGTTAAACCAGGAGAAGGACCAGGAATGATGGGCGCTATTAGAAGAGCAGAGGAACTTGCGAAAAAGAATGGATATTTTATGCCCCAACAATTCAAAAATCCAGCCAATCCCTATGTGCACGAAACAACAACAGGCCCGGAAATAGTAAAAGCGTTCAAGGATATTGGTTTGGACTATTTTGTTTCAGGCATAGGTACCGGTGGAACAATAACAGGAGCAGGCAAAGTTTTAAGACAGCATTTTCCCCATATAAAGATTTATGCTGTTGAACCGAAAAACTCTCCAGTGCTCTCCGGAGGCAAACCAGGTAAACATACAATCCAGGGAATCGGAGCTGGATTTGTGCCAGAAGTCCTGAATACGAAAATTTATGATGAAATTATTCAGGTGAGCGATGAAGAGGCAAGAGTCATGACAAGAAAAATGGCAGGAGAAGAAGGAATCTTGGTTGGTATTTCATCAGGGGCAGCAGCGTATGCAGCCTTACAAATAGCAAAAGGAAAGGGTGCTGATAAACATTTACTTGTTATATTACCGGATACAGGAGAGAGATATTTGAGTACACCTTTATTTGATTAAGGAATGATTTTTTTATTTTCCAATTTTTTACTTTGTTCCAACTTTCCTTCCCCGTGCCCTTTATCCTGACCAGGGGGATACCATGTGTGTTACGTTTCCCATTTTTTGGTGAACCGGAATTTATCTTGACTTCCATGCGAGAAATGCGATAAAAAAATTAATAAGTAATTACTCCAGTGGAAAGGAGATTTTATGAAAAAATACGGCACCAATGAACTTCGAAATGTTGTCTTTATCGGACATACGGGCTCCGGTAAAACCTCGCTTGTCGAGGCCATGCTGTTTCTAACAGGGCGCACGGAACGCCTTTGTCGCGTCGATAACGGAAGCTCCGTTATGGATTTTGAGCCTGAGGAGTTGAAGCGCAACAGCAGCCTTTCCACGGCCATCAACCATTGCATCTGGATGAAGCAGAAAATCAACATCATAGACACCCCTGGAGACCCTAACTTCGGTTTTGACGCGCTCAGCGGGCTCCAGGTGGCGGACGGCGCCGTTCTGGTGATCGATGCCGTTGACGGGGTTAAGACCCAGACCGAGAAGCTCAGTGGCTTTGCCGCCGAGCTGGGCCGCCCCATGCTGGTTTTCATCAGCAAGATGGACCGCGAGAGAGCCAATTATAAGCAAGTACTGGAAGAAATAAAACAAATCCTGGGACTACGACCCATTTTGCTGACCTATCCCCTTGGGGAAGCGGAGAACTTCCGGGGGGTCGTGGACCTGACTCGTATGAAAGCCCTGGAATATGCCGACGCCGCCAGCGGTAAATATACAGAGAAGGATGTATCTTCTGAATTGGCCGATGAGGCCAAGGAGTTTCGGTTCAAACTGGTGGAAGATGCCGCTGAATCCGATGATGCTCTGATGGAGAAGTACCTTGAAGAAGAAGAGTTGAGTGCTGAAGAAATCTTTGAGGGATTGAAAAAAGGAGTCGGGCAACGTGCCTTTATCCCTGTGATATGCGGATCCTCAATAAATCTTATGGGCATCCAGCCTCTGCTGGACATGATTGTCAAAATGCTCCCCTCGCCCGCCGAAACCCTTCCCGCGCGGGGCAGCATCCCCTCTGACGGCGAGGCCGAGCGGAAGCCGGACCCCTCTGAGCCTTTCTCCGCCCTAGTCTTCAAGACCATAGCAGACCCTTACACAGGCCGCCTGACCCTCATGCGGGTTTACTCGGGCACCATCAACGCAGACTCCACCGTTTATAATGTCAACAAAGGTGTCCGGGAACGGGTGGGGCAACTCCTGCAGATCGAGGGCAAAGGGCAGCAATCCACAGAAAGTGCGGATGCGGGCGAAATCGTGGCCGTGGCCAAGCTTAAAGAGACGCTTACCGGCGATACCCTGGCCGACGAGAAGGCCCCCATATCCTATCAGGGAGTCATCCCGCCCGTGGGCACCATGGCCTATGCCATAGCGCCCCGCTCCAAGGGCGACGAGGACAAGGTTTCGGCCTCCCTCCAGCGGCTTATGGAAGAGGACCCCACTCTGTGCCTTCGCCGGGAAGAGCAGACAAAGGAATTTATTCTTTCCTGCATGGGGCAAGTCCATGTCCAGGTCACCAGGGAAAAGCTGGCGCGCAAGTTCGGCGTTCAGGTGGACCTCAAGGCACCGAAGATTCCATATAAAGAGACTATAAAGGCGAAAGCCAGCGCCCAGGGCAAGTACAAAAGGCAGACCGGCGGCCGGGGCCAATACGGCGACACCTGGTTGGAGATCGAGCCTTTGCCCCGAGGAACAGGTTTCGAGTTTGTGGACAAGATTGTGGGCGGTGCGATTCCGCGGCAATACATACCGGCCGTGGAAAAAGGCGTTGTGGAAGCCATGGCGGGAGGCGTGCTGGCGGGCTTCCCCATGACGGACATCCGGGTTACACTGTATGACGGGTCTTTCCACGATGTGGATTCCTCGGAAATGGCCTTCAAGATAGCTGGCTCCATGGGGTTCAAAAAAGCATGCCAGAGTGCCAAGATGATCCTGCTGGAACCCATCATGAACATGGAAATCGTGGTCCCCGAAGATAACATGGGAGATATTATGGGGGATCTCAACAGCCGAAGGGGCCGCATCATGGGCATGGATCAACGCGGAAAGCAGCAAATCATCAAGGCACAGGCCCCCCTTGCCGAAATACTGGAGTACTCCGCGGATCTCACATCAAAGACCAGCGGGCGGGGCTCGTTCACCGTGGAGTTCTCTCATTATGAAGAGGTGCCCGCCATGCAGGCAGAAAAGATTATCCAGGCGAATAAGGTCGAGCAGGGGGAAAATTAATTTGCCAGGAGCTCATTTGATCGAATATCAAATCACATAAGGATTCCACCACAGCTTTTGCATTGGGAGGAAATTTGATTTGTCGGAAGCTCACGTAATCGCCGTCTGCGTCTCGGAGCGCACGGGCGAGAAAAAATACAACGCGGGACGCGGCCTGCTGCTTGAGGGCCGCGGGCTGGAAGGAGATGCCCACGCCGGCGATTGGCATCGCCAAGTGAGCCTTCTGGCCGAGGAGAGCATCCAAAAAATTCGCGACATGGGCCTCGATGTGGGACCGGGCGACTTTGCCGAGAACCTCACCACCCGGGGCATAGATCTGGTCTCTCTGCCGGTGGGAGCGAGGCTGGCCGTCGGCACGCAGGTCTTGCTGGAAGTAACGCAGATCGGCAAAACCTGCCACAGCCGATGCGCCATATATCATCAGGTTGGGGACTGCGTCATGCCGAGAGAGGGAATATTCGCCCGTGTTCTGAAAGGGGGGTACGTACAAACAGGCGATGCCGTGGTGGTAGACGAAGGCAGGGATCATCCCGTTGAGTAAACGATCTTATAATGCGGCCATTCTTATCGTCAGCGACCGCGGTTCCCGGGGAGAGCGCGAGGACCTCACGGGGAGCGAACTCCAGCGGGTCGTCTCCTCCATGGGCTGGCAGGTGTCGGCGCGAGACGTTGTGCCCGACGAGATCAAAGCCATTGCAGAACGTCTGATCCATTACGCGGACGGGTTGGAAGTGGACCTGGTGCTCACCACCGGCGGCACAGGGCTCAGCCCCCGGGATGTAACCCCTGAGGCGACGCGTTCCATCATCCAGCGCGAGATTCCGGGCATGTCTCAGGCCATGGTGGCCAACGGCCTGAAGACCACCCCTCACGCCATGATCTCCCGAGCCGTGTGCGGCACCCGTGGCCGCACCCTCATCGTTAATCTTCCGGGTAGCCCCCGGGGTGCCCGGGAAAATCTGGAAGCCATTCTGCCCGCACTGCCCCACGCCATCGACAAACTCCAGGGCGATCCTTCCGATTGCGCCGTTCCTGATTAATTCCATGTGGAACATGGGTTCCGCCGGCATCGGCAGTTTTTACGCAAAATAACTGTACATGTTTGATTGCATTTTGATATTAGTTATTCGGGAACAGCATAAGCCCTTCTTTTTCTTGGTTTCCATGTAAATTCAAAGTCATAGGACGGAGTGGGCCATCCATGCCTTTTCCTTTCCCGCAGGTGGAAGACCGCGCCGTGTTTCTTGATTTCGAACCCGATGTTGCCATAGAAGGCTTCTTCTTCCAGAACAGACACTTCAATGATGCCATCCTTCTCGGCTTTGTGCATTAAATCCTGTCCCTTTTCGGTGCGAATGATCACACAGTTCCACCCGGGAATCTTGCACCATCCCCCTTTGATGCTCGGAGCGAAAATATCTCCCAGAGAAAGGTCTGCCACTTCCGCTGTCCAATCACAGCACATCCGGCAGCGTTCCTTGTTTAGCCAAAGAGACGTGCTACTCCGTTCCGCGTTTGTAATGGTTATCTCTTCACCGCATCGCGTATAGATCTTCATATCCTGGGATGCCTCTCCACCACGATACTCGAAGCGGGAGACCTGCTCGAGTTCGACATCGGAGAATTCCGCGATTACATGCTCATACTAAGTTGCAATCTAATATAAACTAATATATAATTTCCTCTGGTATATAACAATAACCGGAGGGAATTATGCGCAAACCACGTTCCATTGGAGAAGAGCAGAAGGCCGTTT
>JAFDED010000034.1 GCA_019310535.1 Deltaproteobacteria bacterium | reverse complement strand
TCTTTTACATGGGGCACTACATAGACTATTTCAGATACAGCTCTTAATTATTTCAATGACTTATAAACAGCAAAGGGCCAAAATCATCGTATTTTGACTGATTATCACAAAAAATTTATTAAACTTGGGTTAGAGTAACAGCCAACCGCCGGACCTCCATTACGAGGAGCTGGGAGAAGAAACCTTCCCGGGGAGGGTGACGACGCTTGCAATGGCCTCTAATACCTGATTCACTTCTCCCTCAGTGCTGAAATATCCCGGAGACAAACGGACGGTCCCCGCTGGATACGTGCCAGCCGTCAGGTGAGCAGCGGGTGAACAATGAAGACCCACTCGTGTGGCGATATTGAATTCTTGCCACAGGAGTTGCCCAAGTATGGCGTTGTCTACGCCTTTGACGGAAAGAGATACCAAGGGCACACGGTTTTGCAGCCCGCGAGGTCCATGGACCTGCACTCCATCAATCTGCCGGAGCCCGTCCAAAAGGTGTCCCATCAGCTCAAGCTCATGGCGGAGGATCACCTGCGTGCCGGTTGACTCAACGAAGGCCAAGGCCTTGTTGAACCCCGCCAATCCCGCGGTATTGGGGGTTCCGCTCTCGTATCGATCCGGGCAGAAGTCGGGCTGATCCTCGTCTTCTGAGCGACTACCGGTACCGCCGCGGATCAAAGGCTCCAGGCGCCGCTCCAGTCCTTCCCGTATTATCAGCCCCCCGACTCCAGGAGGACCCATGAAAGATTTGTGGCCGCTGAAGGCCAGCATCGATATGTTATATGCCTCAAAGTCAATGGGGATGATACCGCCCGTCTGTGCCGCATCCACCAGCAGAGGGATATCTTCAACCAATTTCCCGATCTCCCCCAGCGGCTGGACACTCCCCAGTACATTGGAAGCGTGGTTGATGACCACCAGGGCGGTGTCGGGCCTGATCTCCTCCCGAAGGTCTTGCAGATCAATGCAGCCTTCTGCATGACAGGGAAGCACCGTCAGGTCGATCCTATGATCTTTCTCCAGATGGCGCAAGGGCCTCATTACCGCATTATGTTCCACGGAAGTAGTCACCACATGGTCTCCCTCCCGCAGGAAGCCATTGAGAGCCAGGTTGATCGCCTCGGTCAAGTTCAGCGTGAAAACCACATGGCGCGCCTCGGGCGCGTTGAAAAATCTTGCGATCCCCTCGCGTGCTTCCTGAACAATTCCAGAGGCCTGCCTGCCCAATTGATGACCGCCGCGACCAGGGCTTGCTCCAATATCAGACAGGTAATGCGCGACGGCCTCGGGAACGCCCGGCGCTTTGGGAAAAGATGTTGCTGCATTGTCCATATAAATCATGGCTAGAATTTCCCTATTGTCTATTTTTTTACTATAAAATTCTAACGTTTTTTTCTAACTTTTGCCGGGGTAAACATCAACGTATTTACCGGCAAAAAAAAGGGGATTCTCCTGGTTGGGAAAGGAGGGAAACCAACCAGATTGAACCCCCTAACACAACCCGTAGTTGATGAGCACGGGCTGTGCTTCTTTCTTTTTTACTATAACAGGCAGATCAAATTTTAGCAAGTAAATTTTATAAATTCCATGCCTGAGCCAGGTCAGGAAATCCGCGGAATCGGGCAGACCGTTAAAGCCGTGTGAACGCCGGATAACTGTAAAATGATCCGGTATCACTACTCTCATTCTTGTATGCCGTATTTCCTGGATGAATCCGACGTCTCCCGGCAGTCAACCGATATTTCCCCGCCCCGGCCTCTTCTTTATGTTCCTTATTTAGTCTAAAAAATGAAGGTGATGAAACTTAAATAGCCTCAAAGCTTTATCAGAAGGGGGTCTCCCCGCTTCCGCGGAATGAAAAAGTGCAGGATGAGGTGCCCCGCTTATTTATAATGTTGATGAGCGCGTTATCACCCTCGATTTTCTCATGCAAAATCCGAACTTATGGGGGGTGTTTCCCTTCACTTCTGCTTTTTCCCTTCCTCCTTTAATGCTTCATTTCCAAAGCCAACCACCACGTAGGTGCCACTGCGGGAGTCAGTGCGCAGTTGGACGAAGCCTGACCCCTGAGCGTCCTCCAGCAGTTCGCTGAACGTACGGTATCCGTAGTATGATTCGTTGAAGGAGGGCTTCTTGCGCTTCATGGTCTCCTTGATCATGGAAGACCACAGTATCTCTTTGTTCTCCCGCACAAGGGCTGAGATAGAATCAATAAGGAGTTGGAAGGCCTCTTTCTTCTTCTTCGGGATGTCCTTTTTTATGGTGGGAGCAATCCCCATGGGCCGCTCAAGGTCCTCATAGTATATGAATTCGTCGCAGTTGTTGATCAGAAGCTCGGAGGCGGATTCTTTCATTCCAAGGCCGATGACATGCTTACCGTTCTCTTTGAGCTTGGATACCAGGGGGGAGAAGTCGCTGTCGCCGGAGACTATTACAAAGGTGCCTATGTGCTCCTTGGAGTAACAGAGATCCATGGCGTCAACACACAGGCGGATGTCGGCGGAGTTCTTTCCTGTCATGCGCCTGCGGGGGATCTCGATGAGTTCAATGGCCGCCTCGTGAAGAGGCTTCTTGTAATCAGTGTAGCCCGCCCAGTCTGCATAAGCCTTCTTGACAATAATCTTCCCTTTTTCCACCAGCCGCGCCAGCACCTTCTGGATGTCGAACTTCTGTCCCTTCTTGTTTTTGAACCCGAGGGCCAGGTTTTCAAAATCAATGAAGACGGCCAGCGAGTGTTCCCCTGCCTCCATGATGCACCTTTCCTGGAATGATATTATTTTGTTGAAGTATCTTATTGTTTAATATTATAAATTAATCAGTCTTTATGGTCAACTTTTTTACTGGATTGCTGGTTACAAAGATTTGTAGTTGTGTACTTGTTGTCTTCGTAAAACGTCAACACTCAATGCATTCCAGAAGAGTGATTCGGTCGCCGTCGGGAGCGGGGCTTGCTTCCATCTTCATAGACAGGCATTATTAAGCCCCTCGAAATGAGGGGTCAGAAAGGAGATTGAAGATGAGCTTATCGATGTTCGACCTGACGGGAAAGGTGGCTGTTGTCACGGGAGCCAGCCGAGGGCTGGGACGGGCCATCGCATTGGGCCTGGCCCGTGCCGGGGCTAACGTGGTGGCGGCAAGCCGTTCTCAAGATTTGCTGGAGCGGGTAGTTGCCGCCATGGCCAGGGAGGGCGCCCGGGGCATGGCCGTGCCCTGCGACATCGGCGTTGAGGCCGACCTGGATCTACTCGTAGAGCGTTCCCTGGAGCAGTTTGGCGGGATCGACATCCTGGTCAATAACGCCGGCATCAGCCCCTGGGTGAAGAGGAGCGAGGAGGTCAGCCGCCGGGAGTGGGATCAGGTTATTGACGTCAATCTCACCGGCACTTTCCTTCTCACCCAGAAAGTAGGCCGCCGCATGATCCAGCGCTCCTCCGGGGGGCGAATCATCAATATAGTCTCCGTGGGAGGAATGGTGGCCCTCATACGGCAGATCTCTTACTGCGTCGCCAAAGCCGGCCTCATACAGATGACCAGGGTTCTTGCCGCCGAGTGGAGCGGGCGCTACGACATCAACGTCAACGCCATCGCCCCATCTTACTTCGCCACTGACCTGACCCACGGGATGCGCCAGTCGGAAAAAATCCGTCGGAACCTCCTTTCCCGGACGCCCAAGGGCCGGTTCGGAGATCCCAACGAAGTTGTGGGCGCGGCCATATTCCTTGCCTCCGAGGCCTCCAGCTATGTCACGGGGTCCGTCCTCATGGTGGACGGCGTGTGGACGGCCACCTAACGCTGCTTCTCAGTTAGATTTCTTCACCTCTATCGCCGCCAGCCGTTCAAAGAAACGGACCAGAGCCCCGTGGTCTTTTTCCTCGTCACCGGCCACGCGCAGCGCCTGCATGAACTCCATTACCAGGGAGGTGAGCGGGAGGGGAACCCCAATGTTCCGCCCCGTCTCCAGGGCATTGGCCAGGTCCTTGATGTGGAGTCGGATGCGGAAGCCCGGATCGAATTTGCGTTCCATGATGAGCGGAGCTTTGGCATTCAAGCAGTTGGAGCCGGCCAGACCTCCCCGCACCGCCTCGAAGATCCTTTCCGGGTCCACGCCGGCTTTGCTCCCAAGCACCAGCGCTTCAGAAAGGCCGGCGATGTTGACGGCCACCATAATCTGATTGGCAAGTTTCGTCGTGTTGCCGGCCCCTATGTCCCCAACCCGTTCCACGCTCTTCCCCATAACCTGGAGGATAGGACGCACCTCCTCGAACAGTTTCTCATCACCTCCCACCATGATGGCCAGGGTTCCGGCCACGGCCCCGGGCTCTCCGCCACTGACTGGTGCATCCAGCATACGAGCGCCCTTCTCGGCCAGACCGGACGCGACCTCCTGGGCCGCCTGGGGCGCTATGGAGCTCATATCGATGTAAATGAGACCGGGACGTGCTCCCTCTACAATCCCATCCTTCCCCAGCGCCGCCTCCCGTACGTCAGGAGAGTTGGGAAGCATAGTAATGACCACCTGGCTCTTCTCTGCCACCTCGCGTGAAGACGATGCCTCCTGAGCACCCGCCGCCGCCGCTTCCCGAACCGGTTCGCGGTTCTTGTCGTGTACCACCAGAGGGTAACCGGCCTTAATCAGGTTTTTCGACATGGGCTTGCCCATGATCCCCAGTCCGATGAAACCGATCGTCTGCATCTCTTGCACCTCCAATTGATAGGATTACCAACAAAGATAATCTTTCGTCTATTCTTTCCGGATCACCGAATGAATAAAGGCATTATAACCACCGGAGACGGGGATTGGAAGAAAAAAAGAGCCAGAAGGTTCACCCATGACGCGGGTGGAACGCGAGACGATCGCGTCGGATGCGGCGAACTGCCGGCTGGCCTTGCCAGAGATCAGGTCTTGTGATAAAGATACAATCCAGGATGTGCTTTCAAAGGCACCGGCAGCAAAAATCATTCAACGAAAGGTGTAGTCATGAAAGAGTGGGAACAGTGGTTTATGGAGAAAAGAGCACAAAGGGCGGTGGATGCACTTCGCCGTAACTGGATGGAGGCCGAGTTCGTCCCCACGTCAGCCCAGGCGGTGGAGAAGATTATGGCAATGATCCCCGATGGCGCTTCCGTGGGGATCGGCGGCTCCGTGACGCTGGGACAGATCGGGTTGGTGCAGGCGCTGGCGGATCGGCCGGTCAAGCTGTTGAACCCATTCTCAAAAGGCGTATCGCCCGAAGAGGGAGGCCGGCTCCGCCGGGAGATCTTTACTGCTGATTATTTCCTAACCGGGACCAACGCGGTTACCGAAAACGGAGAACTTTACAACATTGACGCCACGGGAAACCGGGTTGGAGCCATGTTCTTCGGTCCCGGCCGTTCCATAGTAGTAACAGGGCATAACAAAATAGTGCGCGACCTTCATGCCGCGCATAGAAGAGTCAAAGAGTGGGCCGCTCCCATGAATGCCCGCCGGCTTGGATACAAGACTCCTTGCGCGGAGACGGGGGTCTGCTCTGATTGCAGCTCACAAGAGAGGATCTGCCGCGTGAATGTGACTATAAGCAAGCAGCCGCGGTTCTCGAACATCCACGTTTTTATCATCGGAGAGACCCTGGGGCTTTGAACCGCGGATGCCCGCACTCGCCGGGCAGCGCTGGCTACGAAGTGTTCCACAAAATTTGAAAGTTTTAGGAAAGGGGGTAAGGGGGACAACCCTTTTCCAAAAGGGTTTCCTCCAATTATTTATGGAGAAACAATATTCTTGAAACCTCTTTTTCAAAAACTCAGGTCAAGCCTGCACCGAATATTGTGAGGGGTGCTGATCGTCGAAATTCATGCAGTGGCAGCGGGAAACTCAACGATCATGCAGTCCATGCCGCGCTGTCCACGGCAAGCGACTCCAGCTTCTCACGGACAATGCGCGGCGGGGCGGCAGAATCCAGCACGATTGTTCCACTCTCAAAGCGCAGCCGGGGATCAACAACTGCATCCATCGGCTTGAGGAAGCCGTTCATCTCTCCAGCGTTGGGGAGATCAAGATGGTAGGAAATAAGAGCCTCGTGATAACACCCGATGTCCGCGGCGACACCATTGCCTATGATGATGTCCATCCCCAATTCCCGCACCCGGTTGATCTCCCGGGCAAAACGCTGCACCCCGCCGCACTTCATCAGCTTCAACTTGATGAACCGGGTGCAGCGCAGTTGCCCCGCCCGCTCGATTTCATCCATGGAGTAGATGGCCTCGTCGAGCATGAGTGGTAGCGGATAGTCCCGGGACAAACGTACCATCCCCCCCCAGTCATCAGGCTTGAGAGGCTGCTCCAGGAGTTCGATTCCAGCAGGGTCAACGTTTTTGCCGAATCGCTGAGCATTCTCAAAGGTGTAACTCTGGTTGGCATCCAGCCGCAGGCGGGCCCGGCCCCCCAGCAGGTTCTGGATGAAGCGGACTTTCTCGATATCCTCCTGCACATTGAAACCAACCTTGAACTTGATCGTGCGAAATCCGCTGTCCAGTAACTCAGGGACGGCCCTTTCGATTCCGTCAAGCGCGGTCTCATTGAGGATGCCGAGGATCTCAACACCGACCATTGTCTCCGGAGGCCGCAGAAGCTCCACGTCCTCCAGAGCCTCCAGCGCGGTCATCAAGGTCGTCACAGCGAACGGGTCTGAGCGGCTACGGGCGGAAACCGCCTGCTTTGCTTCGGTCAATTCTTTCCCGACAATCTCAGCGCCTAATTGCCGGACGATCCTCCAGATGCCTTCCACCGATTCCCATGAATATTCCTCCAGAGGGGTGGTTTCCCCCACTCCCATCTTGCCATCGGCATGGGCAAGGGTGATCATGGTGTCGAAATGGGAAATATCCCCCAGTGCGATGTGATAAGGCTTCTTCAAAGGCAGCTTGAGCCGATAAACCTCAATCTTTTTTATTTCCATGGCGGGTTCCCCATAATTTTCCAAATGACGGGTTTAACGAGTTCCTCTGGTTGTTTTCGGTTATTTGTCATTTAGTTGTCTTACAGCGCCATGTTGAGAATTTATCTCTAACATAGTCAGACTGCCAGCAGCCGGATAATTCTGTCAATAGATTCATCGGCCTGATGATAGGCGCTCTCTAAATTTTGGTGTTCAACCAAATCATGGAACCGAAGTCGGTGGAATTCAAATTTCAAATATCTTTGGCTAGAATTATCCACTTTGATCAGCAACATATTGATCAACGATATTACAGTCAAATTGCCGCCAATAATAGCAGTAAGCATCTTTTCCTTGAAATTTCAATGGCTTGCTCAGGAAATGAGATGAGGTTCCATATTTAAACGGCATTGTAAAAAGGTATTCATCCTTGTATTGGGTCTTCTCCATGTGCCCGCTTGCAGCCACGACGACACCATTTTTGTCCATCACAAAAATGGCGATCGCTTCATCTTTACCTTTCAAAGCTTCTTTCAATTTGGCGCTTGCCTGGCTGGAAAGATCGAGTGGAGATGACTTCTGCCCAGCCGTCAGAATAACCGGATCTTTTGCGAGAGATTTAATGACCTTATTGCCATAGTTGCGAATAAGCCGAAGGCTGCGGCCTTCAGCAGGGAGTATCGATAGGGCGAGAAAAACAAAGGTTGCAAGACTTGCAATCACTGTCTTATGCTTCATTGGCCTCCTCCTTTACCATAGTAAACGTCTTGGTTAGTAAATTGTTGCTTGCAGGGAAATCAAACAAAATATACCATTTAACCTCTTTTCTTCAGCCATGGGAATAACATCTGATTCCTGACTTACCTATCGGGATTCATGAAGTACTAAGGCTTGTCTTCAATAGCGTGGTTTACAGAAAAATATTATCGCACTCTGGCGCCATATCGCAGAGCTTGCTTGAAATTATCGGGATCCGCTATTCCCTTTCCTGCTATATCATATGCGGTTCCATGGGCAACCGAGACAAAATTGAGCGATGTTCCCAATGTGGTGTATATGATTTTTTTGAACCTGAGCAATTTCATGGCTATTCTGGTTTGATCGTGATACATCCCCAGTACGCAGTCAAACTCGCCCGCTTTGGCCTTTACAAAAACCGTGTCAGGAGGGAAGGGGCCGCGAGCTTCGATCCCCTTCTGCCAAGCAGCCTGAACTGCGGGCTGGATGAATCTAATTTCCTCATCGCCATGAAGGCCGGATTCACCCCCATGGGGGTTCAAACCCACCACACCGATGACCGGGTTATCTATTCCAAACCGCTTCAATCCTTCGTGGAGAAGGATGATGGAGTTGAAGATTGTCTCGGTGTTTATGCACTCGCACGCTTGCCGCAGCGAGATATGCAGAGGAGGAATGGATGCGCTTCGATATCGTCCTGCGATGGAGACGACCAGCAAATAGGGGGTGGGGGCGCTGGTGAACGCATCGATCATATCCACTTCATCGCGGAAGGGGTACCCTGCAGCATGAATGGCTTCTTTGTTGAGGGGAGCGTAAACAATGGCCCCCAGTTCGCCCGTATCCGTCATTTCGATGGCCTTTTGAAACCACCGCACAAATGCCTGCCCGCTTATGCTGGATATCTTTCCCATAGAGATGCCCTGCAGTTTTGGAGTTCCCAAATCGAAAATGTTCAGTACAGGATATTGAATTCGAGCTTCAGAAAGCGATGAAATAGGGCGCACCTCCATATTTATTTTGGTGATTCTCAAGGCTTGCTCAACAACCTCAGGGTCTCCGATGAGAATTGGATGACTTGCATGGTAAAGTGAGGAGTCAAAAAGAGCTTTGACAGTGATTTCAGGACCGATGCCAGCCGCGTCTCCGATGACCACACAGGTTGGCTTTCGTTTTCGTGGTGCTTTCATAGAGAATTCCCCAAAAAGATTGGATATGGATACAAATTAATGATTTTTTCTGTCTCATAGCGAAATCGTGTGTTGAAGTCAAGAATAATATTCTTCCCCAAAAGGGGAAACGGAACAAACATGGTTTCCCCAAACAGAACACGTATTGAAAACGCCGCTCATAAAAAATGGTGAGGAAAAAATGCTGCGTACTATGGTAAGCATGTATAAAAAGGGGGGTAGCCCGCCTTACCGCGCCAGCAGCCGGGTGGATGCCGAAGGCACAGGAGAAATAGGATGAGAGCTTGCAATGGTTCACCTGCGCTTCTAATCACATTGCAATTTAGGGGTGACATAATCATATTGCATTAACATGAAAAAAATATTTCTTGACATAAAATTACTCTATGTGTATGGTGCAATCACTTTAGCAAACCCTTAAATCTGACCACATTTTCTGATCAGTCAGATTGAAAGAAACCATAAAAAACGGTCAAATCCCAGTCCGTTTTTCCTTGTCTTTATAAATAATTTTATACTATAGGGTTTTAGTGTTTTTTAAGCAGAGGTGCAAAAATGTGTACGATTGGCGCCGTATCTAATGTCGATGCGAAAGGAGAGAGGTTAGGTTTTCTGATGAAAACCATTGACGCCCATCAAACCGAAATTTTTCACGGGGTTCATCGCGCGGTCAACGGGACACGAGCCGTTTTTTCGTCCATGATGAGACAGCCCGGCACTAACATTGGACTAAACCAGCACGGTCTGGCTGTAACAATGTCATATTCCGATTACAGAGCGCAGGACGCTCACGATAAAAAAGAGATTCCTCGGCTTGAAAACGACTCACGGGCCCTGGCGAACGCGGAAATACTTGCCAATTGCGCAACTGTCGATGAGGGCCTCAGAGCGCTTGAGGTCTTTGTCCCGCGTCATCCTCACCAAGTTGGCGGGAATCATCTGGTTATCGATGCCGACGGCGGCATTGCTCTTTTAGAACAATGTGCGGGGAAATACCAATATAATACATTTACCAACAGAGGATATTGCGGGCGGGGGAACAACTCTCATTGGTTAATCAAAGACAAACAATCCAATTCGATTGTTCCAGTTGACAGCTTGCCTCGCGAAGAGGCAATGGAAAATTTCTTGAAAGATGTGTACGAGAATATTCCTAAGGGGATGAGCGTTGAAGAGATTGTGAACAACGCAAAGCTACTGTTAAGCCGTCACGCAGAGCGCACTGATCAAACGGGAGCAATATGTGCCCATGGATTAACTCAGCCGGGGGCCAGGCTTTTCGGTGATAATCCCTGCTATACGTTGACCGCCGTTATCATTGACATAAAAGACCGAATTATGCATTTTTCATTGGGCTCTCCCTGTGCCGGAAATTGGAAGACGCTGAAACTGGAATAACGCAAAGCACCTCTCCATTTTTATCAGATTTTCAAGCGAATTCAGGTCATACGATTAAAGCGGAGAAACATGACGGCTTTCTATCCGTTTTGCATTGCAGGGAAGGGGGTGTGATAAAAGTTAATAAGAGATCGTTTAATGTTCAAGCCCGGCTGATTAAGCATCCAACACGAGACAAGGAGGAAGAAGTAAATGAGAAAGATTAGATGCGGAGTAATCGGAAATATTAGCTTGATTTTGGTTATGGCGGCGGTATTCCTTCTGGTTGGTCAAACCGCTTTTGCAAAAAAAGTATACAGATGGAAGATGCCAACGGCTTATACAAGCGTCATGCCTGATTTCAAAGAGCTTGAGCGCATGGCCAAAAATCTCAAGATAATGAGCGACGGACGGCTTATTATCAAGCCTTATCCGTCCGGCGCGTTAATTCCGGGAAAAGATATCTATGATGCGGTCAGGACGGGTACGGTTGAAATGGGATGCGGATGGCCCAACTGGTGGATTGGCAAAAATCCGGCATGGAACCTTCTCAACGATCAGCCGTTCGGATTCAGGAGGAAAGACGCTTTTCTGATGTGGTACTGGCACGGTGAGGGCTCAAAAATAGCCAATGAACTCACAAATCCGGATAATATCAAATGGGTGCCCGGGTTATTCACCGGAGTCCAAACCGGCGCTTTCTGCCGCATTCCCATACGCACCCTTGCCGATGCCAAAGGCAAAAAATTCAGAATCGGGCCGGGGCTTCACATGGAAGTACTGAAAATGAATGGTATTCATCCCGTGAGCATGGCCGCGGAAGAGACGTTTGGCGCGCTGGAAAGGGGTGTTGTCGATATGGCGGAATGGCTGACACCCGGCACAGATTATCCTCTCAAGTTCCACGAGGTGGCGCCTTATATACTTGCACCGGCATGGTGGCAGCCCTCGGGCCTGAGCGATTTCTTAATCAATATAAAAAAATATAACGCGCTGCCAAAAGACCTGCAGGCCATGCTCATTACAGCGTTGCGGGACTCTTC
Source organism: Deltaproteobacteria bacterium (assembly GCA_019310535.1). Classification (GTDB taxonomy): domain Bacteria; phylum Desulfobacterota; class JAFDED01; order JAFDED01; family JAFDED01; genus JAFDED01. Next base: position 27,847 of record JAFDED010000034.1, on the reverse strand, counting down.
TCATTATGGAGCCTTTAAACTTAAGGACTTGGATAGGATATACATGGAGAAGTTCGTTGAAGAAGGGTGTAAAATATTTAAATGGCAAGAGGATGATTTGGCTAAACTGGAGAAGGACACCTTAAAAGTTAAGAATAAATATGCAGACAAGTATCCTATGTTCAAGCGTATTTGGAATAGCCAGAAGGATTACAGAAAGAAGTATTACCAGTATGATGAATGGACTAAGTTCTGATGGTCTAAGGCCAATGGGAAAAAACAGGGGTCTTCGGTGAGTGCGCCGAAGACCCCGGCTTTTGGGAGACTCAATGAACACGATAAAAAAAATTTTGTTTATAATTGATGCCCTCAGCAAGGCACAAGGGTTTGTTATGGCAATTTGTTTAATCATCCTCGTATTCTTGGTGGTTTTCGAGGTGACCATGAGATATGTATTTAATGCTCCTACCATGTGGGGCACTGAGCTGCAACTGTTTATTTATTCGGGCATACTTTTGCTCACCACGGCGTATACCCTTCAGCGACGCATGCACGCAAAGGTAGATTTGATTGTTAATTTTTTATCACCCCGCGGACAACATATCGTGGCCATCGTTTCCTATCTGTTGTTTTTCTTTCCATTTGTTTTGATAATTTTTGCAAACGGGTTTGACTTTGCCAGGGCATCGTGGGCCATTCGGGAAACATCGGTATGGAGCGGGTGGCAACCCCCTTTGTATCATGTCAAGACTATTATTCCTGTGGCGGCTTTCATGCTTTTCCTCCAGGGTGTAGCAGAATTGATTCGACATAGTATTTATATTTTCAAAGGTGAAGAGATATGAGCGGTGAAGTTCTTATATTATTAATGTTCGTTGGCATGATAGTCGGCATTTTCATGGGAGCTCCTATTGCTTTTGTGCTCGGGACGTTATCCATCGTATTCGGCCTCATTGGATGGGGTCCGGACAGCTTCCAAATGTTTGTCATACGCATTTGGGGCGTAATGCAGAATTTCGTGCTTGTGGCTATTCCGTTGTTTGTTTTTATGGGATTTGTACTCGAAAAGGCCGGACTGGCTGAGGATCTTTACGATTCTATGGAGGCCCTTATCGGCCGCCGTGTCAGGGGAGGACTGGCAATAGGAACTATTGCGTTCTCAACCATCATTGCAACATGCACAGGAATAGTTGCCACCGCCGTCGTCACCGCAGGCGTGCTTTCTCTGCCTTCTATGTTCAAGAAAGGCTACAACAAAGAATTGGCCATGGGATCTGTTGCCGCCGGGGGAACTCTGGGAATACTCATCCCCCCCAGTATTATGTTGATTTTCTATGCAGCCGAATCAGGCATGTCGGCGGGTAAACTGTTCCTGGCGGCTTTCGGACCGGGCTTTCTCCTTTCGGCAATATATATGACTTACATCGGCATAATATGCACGGTGCGCCCACAGCTTGCCCCGGCTCCGGCAGAGGGGGTGGGGGCGGTTTCTTTCCGTGAATATCTCCGGTTGTTTAAAGGCATAATCCCCGTTTTGGGCCTTATTCTTTGCGTTCTCGGGGTGATTATACTGGGTATAGCCACCCCGACGGAGGCTGCCGGCACAGGAGCCTTAGGTTCATTAATCGTGGCTGCTGCCCATCGGAGGCTCAATTGGCGGCTCGTATGGGATTCCGCTCTCAGGACTATGGAAAATGTAGGTATGATGGGGCTGATTATATCAGGGGCTGTTTCCTTCGCCAGCGTATTTTTGGGGCTCGGCGGCGAGGATATAGTCATGGACGTGATCGATGCTTTAGGCCTCGGCCCCATAGGAGTGGTTGCCTTCGCCCTCATTATTGTGTTTTTCTTGGGAATGTTAATTGATTGGGTCGGTATCCTTTACATCTGTCTTCCTTTGTTTTTATCTCTTGTGGAAGTTATGGAAATAAACCCTCTCTGGTTTGCCCTTCTCATCTGCGTCATGCTGCAGACTGCCTGGCTGACCCCACCTTTTGGCTTCTCGTTATTTTTTCTGAGATCTATCGTTCCTCCGGAAATAACGTTCGGCAGTATTATAAGGAGTTGCCTGCCATTCGTTGGGCTTCAGATCTTAGGAATAATACTTCTCATTATTTTCCCGAAAATAATCGTGTGGCTTCCAAGCCTCGTCTATAAGTAAAACCCCTGCCGATATTCTGATAATTTATACCACGTAAATCAGCAGAGCAGGAGGCGTTTCCGGTAAAATCATTGTGCTCTTGCCAGGTGCCCGGGGTATTTGGTAAAAGGCAGTACTCCGCGGACACGCGATCAATTCAAGGTATGCTCTTATACTCTCAGACTCAGGAGGGCAAGGAGACCGGCGCCCGTGATGATTATACCTGAGATTCTGTTTACCCACCGCAACCCACGGAGGTCAAACTTCGTCCGAAAGAGATTGGCAATGCTGCTCAAAATAAACCACCACAGGGTTGACCCTGTAAAAACACCCAATACCAGTATTCCCGCAGAGACATAGTTCACACCGGACCTTGCCACCCCCAATCCCGCGAATATCGCCGTAAAAGAGAGGATTGTCATTGGGTTTGTGACCGTCAAGAAAAGCGTTGAACCATACGCACCGATTATACCGGTTCCTTTGGCTGCGGCCGCGTGCCGGGCCGGTCTGGCCAGGAAGGTCTTGAAGCCCAGATAGCAAAGAAAAACACCGCCTATGAAGCGAAGCCACGCCTGCTGGCTGATCAAGATGCGTGAAATGAACGTCAGCCCGAATCCGGCGATACAGCCATAGATGGCATCAGCCGTGGCCGCCCCCAGACCGGAGACGAAGCCGACCGTGCGCCCTTCAGCCAGAGTGCGGCGTATACATAAAACACCGATAGGTCCAACGGGTGCAGCGATTGAGAAGCCGATAATGAGCCCTTTAAGAAAGAAAATGATTTCCATGTATTCAAATACTGTAAAAAAGCAGTCCCTTTACAAGGAGGATCACATATCTGATAAATTTGCCGCAATTTTACCCTGTTGACACGCGGATAATCAACTATATGGCTTAATCTCCTTCATTGACTTTTACCACCCCTTGCGCTAAATTTTAAGCATGTACCTTGATAATATTGATACGCTTTACAGGATAATGGAGTCGTGCACGCTCTGCCCCCGTAATTGCCGCGTGAACCGGCTTAAAGGTGAAGAGGGGTTTTGCGGCGTGCCTGTCGACCCCGTCATCTCCAGCTACGGCCCCCATTTCGGGGAGGAACCTCCGCTGGTGGGATCCAGGGGCTCAGGCACGATTTTCATGGCGGGCTGCAACCTGGGCTGCATCTTTTGCCAGAACTACGACATCTCCCACCTTCGACGCGGCAACCGGATCTCGGTGGCTAAACTTGCCGAGATCATGCTGACAATCCAGGATGGCGGATGCCACAACATTAATTTCGTTACTCCCACGCACTTCACGGCCCCCATCATGGACGCGGCGCGGATTGCCCGAGAAAGGGGCCTGGAGGTTCCCCTGGTATACAACTGCGGCGGGTACGAGTCCCTCGAAATTCTTCGGCTTCTGGAAGGGGGCATTGAGATTTATATGCCCGACGCCAAGTACTGGGATGAGGCCGTTGCCAAGGAGCTTTCCTCGGCGCCGGATTATCCCCTGGCCATGCGCAATGCACTGCGCGAGATGCACCGGCAGGTGGGGATTTTGACCATGGATCGGAGGGGTGTCGCCGTTCGCGGCCTCCTCATCCGGCATCTGGTTATGCCCGAAGGACTGGCCGGCACATGCAATATCATGGAATTCATCGCCCGGGAGTTGTCCCCGGATTCCTACGTCAACGTCATGGCCCAGTACCGCCCCATGTTCAAGGGCGTCGAGCATCCGAAGATAGGGAGGGCACTGAACAGCCTTGAATACCGGGAAGCTGTGCAACTGGCCCGGGAAGCGGGCCTTTACAGGGGCTTTCCGGAATAGCACCGCTCATGTCGTCGTTGCACCTCAGGGGGTGAGGGAAAAGAATTCAATGAGCAAGGCAAAATCAGCATTTCAAAATGCAAAATGAAAGATTAATCTGAGGCGTCGTCCTCTTCTCTTTTCAATCGTGCTTTTATAATGCTGATTGTTAATTTTGATATTTATTGAGCTGGATCACGGGATACAATGGGTTTCAACTGCGGCATCATCGGGCTTCCTAACGTAGGCAAATCCACAATTTTCAATGCCCTGACCGCCGCCGGGGCCGAGGCTTCCAATTACCCCTTCTGCACCATAGAGCCCAACGTAGGAGTTGTGCCCCTGCCCGACCCGAGGCTGGAAGAGATCGCCCGGCGCATAGAGCACGAAAAGGTCACTCCCAGCACCCTTCAGTTCGTGGATGTGGCCGGGCTGGTGGAAGGCGCCAGCAAAGGCAGGGGAAAGGGCAATCAGTTCCTGGCCCACATCCGACCGCTGGACGCCGTGGTCAACGTGGTCCGCTGTTTCGATAACCCGGACGTCGCCCATGAAACCGGCGCGCTGGACCCTGTGCGGGACATGGAGATAGTGAGCCTGGAATTGGTGCTGGCCGATCTGGAAGTGGTGGGGCGCTGGAAGGAGCGCGCGCGAAAGGCCGCCAAGGGGGGCGATAAGAAGGTTTTGCGGAAGGTGGAAATATGCGAGGCTCTCGAAAGGGTCCTGGACTCCGGTCGCCCCGCATCCGCCCTTCGGTGGGAGGACGCTGAGGAAGCCCGCTCCGTCGCGGAGATGAGCCTGCTTACCGTCAAGCCCATGATGGTGGTGGCCAACGTGGGAGAAAACGGGAGCCCGGCGTGCCTGGAATCCATCCGGCGATATGCTGAGCCTCAGAACATAAGGGTCGTCCCCATAATTGGCAAAATGGAGGCCGAAATTGCGGAACTGCCGATGGAGGACCGTCGGGCGTTCCTGGAGGACCTGGGGCTGGAACGCTCCGGCCTGGAACGACTGGTAGAGGAGGGGTACGCCATGCTGGGGCTTGTTACCTTTTACACCACCGCGGGCGTGGAGATTCGCGCCTGGACCGTGAAGAAAGGAACCCCTGCTCCGCAGGCGGCGGGAAAGATCCACACCGACATGGAACGGGGCTTCATCCGGGCCGAGGTCCTCTCATATGAGGACTTTATCCGGGCCGGCTCGATGCCGATGGCCCGGGAGCAAGGAAAGGTCCGCTCCGAGGGCAAGGATTATTGCATCAGGGACGGCGACATCGTGCTGTTCCGTTTCAGGGCGTAACGGGGTTGTTTCGGGAGATGGCTGAAAAATCGGCCCGTTCAGTAAATCGAAGGGAGGCCCTTACCTGGCTGGTTTCAATGGGGTTGGCGGCCGCGGCTGGAACGGCCGACGGCGGAACTCAGCCGCACAGAACCAGAGCCCGGAGCACCATGCGGCCCGGCCGCGCCTATGGAAAAGTCTTTCAATTGCACAGCCCTCATCTTCTGGGCGCTGACGGAGACGTTGATTCTGAGCGGGCCTTTTCTATGCTGGATCGGGCCGTGCGGGGGCTTACAGGAGCGCCCACATCCGGGACCGCGTGGCGTGGCCTTTTCCGGTCTGATGACGTGGTGGGCATCAAGCTCAACTGTCTCGCGGGTAAACCCCTTTCCCCTCATCCCGGCCTGGTTCTTGCGTTGGTCCGGGGCCTCCGTATGGCCGGCATCCCCCCAAAGCATGTCATCGTTTGGGATCGCTCCAACAGGGAACTGCAGTACGCCGGTTTCCGGATCAGGACCCGTGGAGAGCGTTATCGGTGCTACGGGACTGATCGGGTGGGGTACGAGAACCAACCGCGCATACTGGGCAGCATAGGCAGTTGTTTCAGCAATATCCTGAATGAAATCAGTGCCCTGATCAATGTGCCCGTGCTGAAGGACCACGACCTCGCTGGAGCCTCCATCGGCATGAAGAACTTCTACGGCGCCATCCACAACCCGAATAAATACCACGACGCCCAGTGTGATCCATACATTGCCGACCTGAACCGCCATCCCCTCATAGATGGCAAGTTGAAACTCATCGTGTGCGATGCGGCACTTGCCGTGTTCCATAGAGGACCCAGCTTCTCACGGCGATGGTCCTGGAAGATGAACGGCCTGCTGGTGGCAACCGATCCTGTGGCCCTGGATCGAGTTGGTGTTGAAATCATTGAGCGGCAGCGGGTACGGGCCGGACTTGCCTCTCTGGGTGAGTCGGGCAGGGAACCCCGATGGATCGACACTGCGTCAACTGCGGGTCTGGGAGAGGGGAGGTCGGGCCGGATTCAGGTAATGAAGGGGTAATGTCGTACTTTGAAGAGTTTTCCAGCAGGATAACAGGGCGGGAAGCATGAATAGTTTATTCACGAGACGGCAGTTCATGTGGGGCGGGGTGTGCGCTGCAGCGGCAGCCGGGGGGGGCTTTTCGCCCATGCAAACCCTGGCGGCCAAGCCCGGTTCGTCGCCCGAACTTGTAGAAGTGATGTTCTACAAAAAACTTGCCGAGAACAAAATAGAGTGCGGGGTCTGCCCCAAGAGATGCAAGATCGCGCCTCTGGAACGCGGATACTGCGGCAACAAGGAAAACCGCGAGGGGAAATATTATACACTGGTGTACGGCGCTGTCTGCGCGGCACACGTGGATCCCATCGAGAAGAAGCCCCTTTTTCACTACCTGCCGGGAAGCCCCGCCTTTTCCATCGCCACCGCGGGCTGCAACTTTGAGTGCCGGTTCTGCCAGAACTGGCAAATAGCCCAGTACCGGCCGGAACAGGTAAGAAACGAACACATGCCGCCGGAGAGGATCGTCGAGTTGGCGGGGCTTTCAGGTTCAAGAACCATTGCATACACTTACTCCGAACCCGTGGTTTTTTACACGTTCATGTACGACACCGCCCGGTTGGCCCGCCGGGCAGGCATCGGAAGCGTCATGATCTCCAATGGCTATATCCTCCCCGGGCCTATGGAAAAACTGTGCGAAGTGCTGACCGGCGTGAAGATTGACCTCAAGGCCTTCACCGAAAAGTTTTACAAGAACACTTGCAGCGGCGAGTTAAAGCCCGTGCTGGAGACGTTGAAACTTCTCAAGCGCCTGGGAATGTGGACCGAGATCGTGGTGCTCATCGTCCCCACCCTTAACGACGGCAAAGAGGAGATCAAGCGGATGTGCCGCTGGATCCTGGATAACCTGGGCCCCGATGTTCCCGTTCACTTCACGCGGTTTCATCCTTCGTATAAGATCAAAAACTTGCCCCCCACCCCGCTGGCGACCCTTGAAACGGCTCACCGCATCGGCAGAGAGACCGGCCTCCACTATGTATACCTGGGCAATGTCTGGGGTCATCCTGCTGAAAACACCTACTGCCCAAAATGCGGTAAAATAGTTATCCGAAGGATCGGCTACAAAGTGGCGGCAATGGAGGTCAAAGGGGGAAAATGTAAATTCTGTGGTTTTGCCGTCGCAGGGGTCTGGAACGATCCGGCGAAACGCGCATGATCCAGCGGCTCTTAGAGAATAGATGTGATATGCTGCATATCTTTTCATCGAAATTGTAAGTCGCTGACGATTCTGACCGCTGTTAAACCTGATACACGGAGGGCTTGTAATGAATGAACAGAGACGGGACGATTTGACGGTCACCTTGAAGGACAAGGCTATTCAGGCCGTGCGCAGCGGCGACACGGAGCGGGCGGTTGAGTTGATCGAGGAATTGAACAGTACAACAAGGAATGTACACGATCGATATTGCGAGTATGTCAGCATTTTGCTTACCTATGTGGCCCGGGCCTTTGGTGAGGAAAAAGTAAAGGACGCGGCCGAGTTCCTGGTCAACAACGTCCATAAGCGCGTATTGCTGGGACCGCTGAAAAATGCGGAGCATGAGAAAGTAGTGGGGGCCACCGCACGGACTCACTGCAACCACTGGAGCGAGTTCTTTGTTGAGGAGGATGACGAAAAAACGGTCATCACGCTGACCTGCTGTGGAAGCGGCGGAAGAATGATGAAGGAGGGAAAGTACGAGAACACCGACCGACACCCTCTCATGGGCGGGATAACGAAAAAGGCCTATCCATGGTCATTCGACAGGGCGGGTTTGCCATACTACTGCGTCCACTGCGCAATATACAACCTGCTTTGGCCTGAGTGGGACCTTGGCTTCCGGCGTGTTCTGGAATATGGCCGCCAATTCGACGACGATGGAAACCCCGTGGATGAGCCGTGTCGCGTTGTTATTTACAAGGATTAATTTTTGGTGATCAGAACCTGGACTGACAATCAGTTAAACGGCGAGCGGAAAGGTTTGAATCACTGACGATAAATCAGGTTAATTCCAATTCTGTTTGCCTTACAGGAGTAAAACGTTATCCCCGCGCGTCCGGGAGCTGCAGTTGGTAGCGTTTGATTTTCGAGTACAGGGTGGAGCGGTCGATCTGAAGTATGGCTGCCGACCGCTGGATGTTCCAGTCGTTGTGCTCCAGCACACGTGAAATATGCTGTTTCTCCATCTCCTGGAGAGAAAGCTCCGGGCCCGTTTCCTCGAGATGTTCCTGCTTGGCTATCAGTTCCGGCGGGAGATCTGAGGGGAGGATCAAGCCGCTCTGGTTCACTATGACCGCGCGCTCGATTACGTGCTCCAGCTCGCGGACATTCCCTGGCCACCGATAGTTCATGAGAACCTGCAATGCCGGCTCGGAGATGCCTTCCACTTTCTTGTTATTCTCAATATTGTACTTATCGATAAAGTGCTCCATCAGCAATGGAATGTCCTCCATTCTTTCTCTAAGTGGAGGCACCTGGATATTGATGACATTGAGACGATAATAGAGATCCTCCCTGAAGGTTTTCTCTTCAACCGCCTGGACTATGTCCTTATTGGTAGTGGCCAGCACCCTGACGTCGACCTTGAGGAACTGATTTCCACCCACGCGGGTGAATTCGCGCTCTTGCAGCACGCGAAGAAGCGCAGCCTGCATCCGCGGGCTGATATCTCCAATTTCATCCAGGAGAAGAGTTCCGCCGTCAGCCATTTCGAACTTTCCCTTCTTGGTTTCCCTGGCATCCGTGTAAGCGCCTTTCTCGTGACCGAACAGCTCGTCCTCAAGAAGGGTGTCCACCAGCGCTGTGCAGGCCACCGTGACGAAGGGCATTGATTGGCGGCCGCTGCTGTAATGAATTGCCCGCGCAATGAGTTCCTTTCCTGTCCCGCTCTCCCCCTGGATGAGAATAGTGGATCGCGAATTCGCAATGATGTCAACCAAGTCCAGTATGCTTTTCATTTTATGGCTTTTGGCTATGACATTGTGGTGTTCATACTGCTTTTTAAGCTGCAGCCGGAGGTAGATGTTTTCCTTGATCAGGTCCTGGTGGGAAATAAGTTTATGGAGGGTCATGGTGATTTCTTCCGGGTTGAAGGGCTTTGTAATGTAGTCGTATGCCCCTTTTTTCATGGCGGTCACGGCAGTATCCACGCTGGCGTAAGCCGTCATAATCAGCACAGGCAAGCTGCTCTGGTGTTTTTTTATCTCCTCGAGGACCTGTATGCCGTCTATACCCGGCATTTTTAGATCCACCATGGCCGCATCAAATTGTTCTTCCTCAATCAGGCGCAAAGCTTCAATCCCATCCCGGGCCGTGGTAACGTTGAAGCCGTCCTCCTCCAACCAAGCCTGTAGAGACATCCGCATAATCTCTTCATCATCCACTACCATGATCTTGCCGCGTGATAGGATTTTACTGCTCATACGTTCCTCCACCAAAAAGGCCTGAATCCAATTGCCCGACAGGAATGATGTCGTATGCAGTCCTCGCTCTTGTTACCTCGAATCACCATTAGCAGCATCCACCGCGGGGAGCTCAATCCGCACAGTGGTACCCTCTCCGGGCTTGCTGTCAACCTGAATCCGCCCATTGTGTTTGTTTATAATCCCATAAACTACCGATAATCCCAGTCCCGTCCCTTTTCTTTTAGTTGTAAAAAATGGATCAAAGATGTAGGGAAGGTTCTCCTGTGGAATGCCACTTCCTGTGTCTTCTATTTCCACAGCGACCGTGTCGTGATCGTCAACGCCCATGCTCCGGATCGTAAGGATTTTACGCTCTCCCTGCATCGCTTCAATGGCATTCAAGATAACATTCAAAAAAACCTGTTTGAGTTGCCCGGCATCGGCCATTACCGCGGGCAGCGACGAAAGATTTTGCACCACCTGGATATCGCTCATCTCCGCCCGGTGTCCTGTGAGGGTCATGGTGTTGCGAATGATCTCGTTGATATTCACTCGTTCCATCTTTGATTCTGTAACCCGCGCAAAGTCCAGAAGATTTTTGACAATATTGCTGCAACGCTGTGTCTCTGTTTCCATTATGCGCAAATTTCTCAGGTATCCTTTTATGTCATCCTTTACCGGTTGTCCAGTGTCCATTTTTCTGATCATTAGCTTAATAAAAGTCAGGATCCCGGCAAGAGGATTATTGATCTCATGGGCAACGCTGGCCGCGAGCTGGCCCATGGAGGCGAATTTTTCCGATTGGATCAGGTGGTTTTGCGTCTTTTTCAGTTCTTCTGTCATGGCCACCAGTTCCCGGTTCTGACGTTCCAGCTCCAGCGTCTTGGCCCGCACTTCTTCGTTAGATATCCACAGCTTTTCCGACATGTTACGGAACGATCGGGCCAGTACCCCAACCTCGTCTCCCCCGCTCAGCGGGAATTTGTCATCGAACTGGCCGCTGGCGATCCGCGCTGTAGAGTCGGTCAGAAGTCGCAATGGTCGAATAATCTGCGAAGACAAGAGCGAAGCGATCACCAGGGTCAGAATAATCCCCATCCCATAGACTATCCAGAGGCTTTTCACCAGACCGCGGACCTCGCGGTTGATTTGCCCGCGGTCCATGCCCACGTGAACCCATCCCATCGACCCCATCAGGATTGGAACGCCGATATCAATAACGTCTGCCATCCCATCTACCTGGATGTCCCGTACCGAAATATCCAATCCCTCTCCCACTGGGTTTTTCTCCAACAGACCCTGTGGAAAAACCGGAACAAATGTATGGGCGATCACCTTCCTGTATCGGTCTAAAATATACACATAGGCAACTCCCTCGATCTCAATGTAACCGTCCAGAAACGACTGTATGGAGGCGGCGTCCTGGTCGATTAACAACTCCACACTACTTTTGGCAAATCCTTGAGCGATGCTTTCGCCCTTGGAGATAAACTCTTTGCGCAGGGCCTGGGCCATTTTAAGCTGGCCAATAAATGCACTCAACAGTCCGAAGATGAGAAGGGAGAGAAAAACCAGCCCAGTAATCTTGTAGCGCAGGCTCATGCGAATTCCTGAAAAACTGTTGGACGACAGTCCATTTGTAGTGGTGGAAGGGATTATCATGAATCTCTTGTCAAAGGCCTGTCGGTTTGTCTCGATAAAAGGATGATATATGCTTATCCAAAGCACTCACGCTTTTATTCGGTCAAGGGAACCCATCGGTTATCTTTTACCACCATGAGATAGATGGCATCCAGGCCCTGGTGCTTATTGGGTCCAAAGCGTACCGGAATCCCGATGCCCACATCGTATTCAGTCATTGCCTCCACCGTTGTCATCAGCCGCTTTGCATCCATCTCCTGACCCATGCGTTGCAGGACCTCGGTGAGGACCTTTGCATTGATGAATCCCTCAAGGCTGGCAAAGCTGTATAATCGGGGATTATATGTCCGCGGTTTCATCCCCTGTGGTATTTCCACATGGGAATTATCCATTAACTCTCGATATTCTCTGATGGCGGGCAGACTGAGGTCTTCATAGCTGGGTACTACCTGTGAACTGATCAAATTACTGGTGTAATCTTTCCCCGTTTTCGCTCCCTGCTTGATCAAGAGATCCAACATTACATCGGTTGCGGCAAAGGAGACGTTGGCGATGGGAATATCCCATCCCATTTCCCTTGCGTCCCGGATGAAAGCCGCGCCCGGGGCATATGCACCCATGATAATCACCACTTCCGCACCCGAATCGCGTAGAATTTTGACTTGCTCTCTCATATCGGCGGAAAAGGGGATATTTCTGGAATACGTAGCACAGCCGGTGATATCGAGCCTGTACCTGGCCAGGGTTTTTTTAACCCCATACTCCCCGCTTTTTCCGTAGGCATCGGCCTGGCCCAGAAACCCGATTCTTCTGTAACCCCTGTTCAGGAAGTAATTGACCAATCCGGTGGTTTCAGCCTCGTAGGATGCACGGATGTTGATTACATAGCGATCATAAGGCGGAATTCGCTGCGGCCGGGCGCCGGTAAAAGGGGCAAAATTATAAATGTCGCGATTCTTGAAAACTCTGAGGAGAGGCAGGACTTTCGTGAGGGTTGGCGTTCCCACGTAGCCAAACAAAAGGAATACTTTGTCTTCTTGGATCAATCGTATGGTATTGCGGACCGCGTACTGAGGCTCATACCCGTCGTCATAAATGATGATTTGTATGCTCCGCCCATGGATGCCGCCATTCTGGTTCACCAGATCAAAGTAAGCCCGCGAACCCCGATACAGATCCACCCCCAGCGCGGCAACGGGTCCGGAAAGAGCGCAGCTCGTTCCCAGTAAAATTTTTCTATCTTTACCCCGCTTTTGAGTGCCATCAAAACCCGCAGCGGATAGAGACAGATCCGCCCCGCCCGATATGATCAATATGGACAAAAGCAACGCAAAGCAACAGCGGATCACCTTTTCACCCCCAAATCAACATCATCGGATACCGACACAGGTCAAATTCTCCCACCTATGCCGGCATATCACTTTCAATGCCACCAAAAGCGAAAAATCAGAATGCTCGGTTTAATCACCCGGCTTTGCCGCCCCTCCTTTTGACCCGTCATAAAAGCTGAGCTCAGTAACTGTGGGTATAGGAGAAGCGTCTTTCTCCGAAATATTTTCTCCAATATAATTTTCCTTCCAGTAAAGCGTATATTCAGCATTTTTCTTTATGCGGTTTTGCCGGAATACCCCGTGCTGTGCACGGGCAGGGATGAAAGGCTCTTTTAGGGTGTTTGGCGGATGATATCACCCTAATATAATTGAAATTTTCCTTTCTGATGCCCGCCTTGAAAACGGGGAGCATCACTAAGATGCAGCGCAAGACAGCATTTAACATAGAAACACTCGGTGCTAACCTCAATGTGCTTAGGGAAGTTATGGCGGACATGCCTGCTGGCAGCAAGGAGCGCATTTTATTGTGTCGCGGCTTCGGCTTTGAGTCCATTATGGCGCCATACGGGGCGGAACTAAACATCTATTTCTAAATATATAGCAAATAATGAAAAGTGTCAAAAAGATTTGTTGGTTCAATATCAGCCCATTCAAAAACAAACGACAGCTATGAAGATTGAATAGAATATTCCGGAATTTCCATCGCAGTGTGTGGAAGTTATCAACACTCAAGTGTGCGGTTTTTCCATCCGAATTAACCTGTTATTTTTAACTGTTATTTCTTTCACAGATAATAATGTTGGAATCTCCTACAGACGGGACATTTCCTTACTCCTGACGTCCATTTGGAGTCGATCAAAATAGATTATATAAACAAATAGTTACAAATTCTCAATCTGGAAAGCATAGTTGGCATTAATTTTGTTTATTCTTAAAAATCGTTAAAGTTGAAACAGTTTCCAGCCCAACGGGAGGTGAGCAAAATGGTTATTATTCTGGTTTTGATAACTTTCACGGCATTTTGTCTGGGAAATATCATAGTTCGGGCTTTGGATCGAAAGAGCACAGAGCCGAGGAAACGATGGAGTGTTGAAAAATATTACACGAATCCATCGGAATCCCGAATCTATTAATTTCCAAGGAGAGTTGACAATGGATCTGACGAGGAGAAATTTTTTGAGATTTTTAGGCCTGTCAAGCGGTGCCGGTATGCTTGGCCGTCCTCGCAAGTCTCATGCAGTCCGGATTCCCGCTGGCTCTGATGACCGCCTAGGTGTCCTTTCCGACCTCAGCAAGTGCGTGGGATGCCGCGTTTGTGAGGAGGCATGCAACGAGGCCAATAAGCTGCCAGAGCCGAAGATTCCCTTTGATGAAGAGTCCATATTCGAGGAAATCAGGCGTCCCACTGTTGATGCTTATACGGTGGTCAACCGGTTCCCCAACCCGAACCCTGAGGGAGACCCGGTCTATGTCAAGCGCCAATGTATGCACTGCAACGAGCCTGCCTGCGCTTCTGCTTGTCTTGTGAACGCCTTCACGAAGACTCCCGAAGGGTCGGTCATCTATAATGAGAAAGTGTGCATCGGCTGTCGATACTGCATAATGGCCTGTCCTTTTTATATACCTGCCTACAGTTATTCCAGTGCCTTCCGACCTGCAGTACTAAAGTGCACAATGTGCTATGAGAGGATCTCAAAAGAAGGCGGCGTGCCGGCATGTGTCGAGTCTTGCCCCGAAGAGGCCATTATATTCGGAAAAAGGCGTGATCTGATCCACATCGCAATGGAGCGAATCAGGAATGACTCCGAATATATCGACCACATTTATGGGGAGCGGGAAGTCGGGGGCACAAGCTGGATGTATATCTCCAAAGTTCCCTTCGAGAAGCTCGGTTTCCCGACGAATCTCGAAACCACACCGCCGATTGCACATGCAAAGGGCTTCCTCTGGGCGGTGCCTCTGGTGCTTGTAACGTGGCCCGCTCTCCTTATGGGGTGTCATGAATTCTCGAAATATCGAGATAAACACGCAGGGGAAGCAGCAGTTGATTTACAGGAAAAGGAGAGCTAACAATGGCAGTATACCTCCAGGAACCTTACACATTTCGTGCATGGCTCAAGGATCAGATTTTCCTGAGCATGACCGCTAAAGAATACTTTAAAAGTCTTCTTACCCCCTTTAATATCGTGATAGGGCTGTTTCTCGTGTTAATCGGGATACCCGTCAGCGTGATGCGCTTCGCCCTTGGTTTAGGTGCCACGACGAATCTCACTGATATCAACCCCTGGGGAATCTGGATCGGTGTGGACGTCATGTCGGGCGTGGCGCTGGCTGCCGGAGGGTTCGTGATGGCAACCGCCGTCCATATCTTCGGAATGAAAAAGTACCAACCCATCCTTCGGCCGGCCATCCTCACGGGCTTTTTGGGGTACATTTTCTTCGCCATAGGGCTACTCTTCGACATCGGACGACCCTGGCGGCTGCCGTATCCCCTGCTCGTCTCTTACGGCACAGCTTCCATTTTATTCCTCATTGCGTGGCATGCGGTCCTCTACCTCACCACACAGTTCGTCGAGTTCTGTCCCGCGGTATTTGAGTGGCTCAGGTGGAAGACCCTGCGGAAATGGGCGGGACGGGTGACCATCGGCGCCACCGTTTTCGGCGCAATCCTCTCCACGCTTCACCAATCCGCCCTTGGCGGACTGGTGCTTCTCATGCCCTCCAAGCTTCATCCGCTCTGGTATTCGGAGTATATCCCGGTCTTCTTCCTTATTTCGGCCATCGGGGCGGCGGTCAGCATGGTGATCGTGGAGGGAGCGCTCTCTCACCGCTTCATAAAAGATGCGACGGATCCCCACCACGCCGGGAATATGAGCGAAATTTACCTTGGACTGAGCAAAGCCGGCGCCGCCATCCTGTTCACTTACTTCGGGCTAAAATGGATCGGCGTCGCCCACAGCAACAACTGGAGCCTGCTGAACACGCCGATGGGGCACTGGTTCCTCGTGGAGGTCATGGTGTTCGTGCTGCTCCCGTGCTTGCTGTTCACCGGAGCTGTGCGTGAAAGGCACCCGGGTATGGCCCTGACCGCCGCCGTTATCACCGTGATCGGCGTGATCCTCAATCGGGTTAACGTCTCCCTGGTGGCGCTCAACTGGAACGCCCCGGAACGTTACTCCCCCCACTGGATGGAGATCGTTATCACTCTGACGCTCATCAGCCTCGGCATCCTCACGTTCCGCTGGATCGTCTACCGGATGCCGGTGCTCCGCGAACACCCGGAATACAAGGGAATCCATTGAGAGACTCACGGAGGTTAATAACAATGGCGCAATCACTTTTGGAATTCACCATGCAGACCAAAGGGATCGAGTATCTGGTAGCCATCGGATTTATGATACTGTTCATTTTCTTCTGGCAATTCTTGAACGCCAAAGAAGCTCCCGAGCGCGTTCCAGCGCGCGCTGGAGTTGCTGAAACAGCAAAGGCTATCAAAGAAATGGTCGGAGGGTTCCTGGTTCCAGACGGCCTGCACTTTCATCCGGGCCATGCATGGGTAAAGGCGGAAAATTCGAATATGGCGTATGTGGGAATGAGTGATTTTGCCCAAAAACTTGTGGGAAAAATCGATGAGGTCCATCTGCCCGAGGTCGGCTCTGAGATAAGGCTTGGGGAAACATTGTTGTCCATGAAGATCGACTCAAAATCGATCGACATGCTCTCCCCGGTGGATGGAAAAGTCGTTTCCATCAATCAAGAGGTGAAACGATCGCCCGAAATTATCAATTCGGATCCCTATGGAAGAGGATGGCTGATAGAAGTTCAGGCACCAAAGATGTCGGCTAAATTAAAAAGCTTACTTAAAGGAGGGCTGGCTGTAAAATGGATGGAAGAGGTTGGCAATAAACTCTTTTTGCAGATGAATCGAGACCTCGGCGTGGTATATCAGGATGGTGGTCTGCCTGTGGAAGGCATGGCAAGAACTCTGGACAAGAATAGATGGGATGAGATAGTAAAAGAATTTTTCCTGTTTTCTGACCAATAACAAAGCACACATGCTCACGAATGCGAGAATATTCAATCCCTCTTGTTGATGAGGGCAATAAGGCGGATGAGGTTCATTATCATTCGCCTTTCGCTTTTTTCTGCGGATACTCGGCGGGCATACTCCGGCAGGGATGCGAATGCTTGCATTGAATCTCACAATGCATTAAACTTGCTTATTCAGTATGATCAGAATAAAGGGATACAATTTTCATCGGTCATACCCTGGTATTTCGGAATCTTCGATTTGCACAGAAGCGTGGTGGAAACACAACTCCGAAGAAGGCAGGCGCCATTTCCGCTGTGATTCTCCGAAACCGGCGGAAAACATAGCAAAGGGTGCGGGCAGCAACCAGTTGATGCGAATCCTGCGGACTCCCGTCGATTATTGAGCAACGGATGAGCAAGCGCTACATCTACATTCTTCCCATGGGCAACATAAGCAGCCGATTTCTGGAAGCATTGCGCATTAATACAGAAGATCATCTGGAGTTGCCTTGCAGGTTGATGCAACCCATCGATTCACCCGAATATGCGTTTAACCAAGAGAGGGGTCAATATCAATCACTGGAAATCCTCAAGCAGATACTTGAGCTCGCCCCGGATGACGCAGTTAAAATCCTTGGGCTTTGCACCGTTGATCTCTATGTGCCGATATTGACCTTTATTTTTGGACAGGCCCAGATTGACGGCCCGGCGGCGATTGTCTCCTTAAAGCGGCTTAATGAAGAATTTTACGGCAAGGCATACGATGAAGCGATCACATTCCAGAGAGCGCTGAAGGAAATAATCCATGAAATTGGACATACCTTTGGACTGGCCCATTGCGACTCTCCCCGGTGCGTCATGTCTCTTTCCATCAAGGTGGAGCGCGTGGATCAGAAAGGCGCTGAATACTGCGAGGGGTGCCGGGCGCTCATCGGGCCGAAACTCATGAGGTGTAAGACGTCATGACGAGCAGAATCATGCCGGCAGGAAAGGTGCTGGTGGTGGACGATGAGGAGGTCATGCGCGAGTCTCTCTCGGGCTGGCTTCAGGAAGACGGCCTTGAAGTGATAACTTCCGCCAGCGGCGCCGAAGCCCTGCAAGTGCTTGCCACGGATACCTTCGACCTAATGATGGTTGACCTGAGAATGCCCGGCATGGATGGGCTACAGTTCCTTCAAAAAGCGCAACATGTCCAACCTCAGACACCGGTGCTCATCATGACCGCATACGCCACGGTGGAAACAGCGGTGCAGGCCATCAAAAAGGGAGCTTATGATTATATCATCAAGCCTTTCAACCCGGATGAAATATCAATGACCATCCAGAAAATCCTGCAAAACCAGCGTCTTGTTCGAGAGAACATACAACTGAAGCTTCTTGTCAGCAAACAATACGACTACCATCATATCATCACCAAAAACCAGCAAATGCAGGAGATCCTGGGTTTGATCGAGAGCATCGCCGATTCGCGCTCCACTGTCCTGATCCAGGGAGAAAGCGGAGTGGGAAAAGAATTGACCGCAAAGGCCATCCACTTCAACTCCAGCCGCGCATCAGGGCCGTTCATTACAGTTCCATGCGCCCTTCTGCCTGAAAGCCTGCTGGAGATCGAGCTGTTTGGCTGCGAAAAAGGAAGTCTTGCCGGGGCTGAATCAACCAGAAAGGGCAAGTTCGAGATGGCCGAAGGCGGGACCCTTTTTCTGGATGAAATTGGGGTTTTGAGCGCCCGGCTGCAGGCTAAACTCCTGGGGACACTCCAGGAGCGGGAATTCGTTCGAGTCGAGGGGAAAAAAGCTATCCACGTGGACATCCGCGTGATCTCCGCCACCAACCGTGACCTCTTGAAAGGACTCCGGGATGGCTGGTTCAGCGAGGAACTTTATTATCGCCTCAACGTCATTCACATCGAGCTTCCATCACTGAGAGAGCGCAAAGAAGACATCCCTTTACTGGTTGAGCACTTTATCTCCACATACAATGTCCTTCATTCCCGAAATGTCAAAGGTATAAACGAGGATGCCCTCGGTTTTCTGATGAAATACGGCTGGCCGGGCAATATCAGGGAACTTGAGAACGCAGTGGAGCAGGCAATGCTGGTCAATAATACCGGCGTGATCACGCCGCTGGATCTCCCCCCTCATATAACCCATGGTGCCGATGATTACAGCGACTCTTTAGACGCCCTGTCCCTCCAGGCAATTGAACGCCGGCATATTGAATGCATTCTAAAAAAATATAACTGGAACATCAAAAAGACAGCGGAGTTGCTGAGAATCGACCGCACAACCCTGTATGCAAAGATCAAAAAATTCAATTTGCGCCCGGATAGCTTATCCAGCGCAAGTTGAATTTTCCAACGATGGACGTTGAAGCTTTCACCAGTATAATTCTAATAATACCAGTTACTTAATTTTTTTTGCCTGCAAACTGTTGGGTTTTCTTCTGCACCGACTTTCCCGCCGTGTTGTACCTATCCGGGTGTGTGGCCAAAAATTCTCTCTTTTCAACATGTTATCGCCCTTCACTTTTAAAATCCGTCTCTGGCACGGTTTTTGTTTCTCTAAAGAATGAGATTAATGATTAACCTGTTGCCCTATGCGGGAGTGAGAAGATGGAAAATAAAAGAAATTCTCAATGTGTTTTTGTCCGCTTGGGAATCATTTCTTTCAAAATTTGCCGTAAAAACTTTAATTGTTCACAATGCGAGCTTGCTCAGACTATTTTGGACTTTGGCTCATTGACCAACGAGCTCTCTGAAAGAGCCGGAATGATAGAGCAACTCCGTCAGCTCATAAAGAATCGAGAGGAGAAAGCCAGGTTACAAGCATGCCAGCAGGGGAGCAACATGATACCTGCAAGGCATGGCATGGACATCCCCACAGACAGGTTCTACCATCACGCCCACATATGGGTGCTTCCCCTATCGAGCCGACGGTTCCGACTGGGATTGGATGAAATCGCCCAGTTGCTGCTCCAGACCATCACCGGTATCCAGGTCTCCAGCGACAAAAGCACTGGTGAAATTAAATGGGACTTTTGCTGCATGGGGCGAATGGTCCAGATGCCATGTCCTCTGGAGGGTCGATTGGCAGAGGTCAACAATGACGTATTGATGGATCCGCCCAGGATTCACGAGGATCCTTATGAAAAGGGCTGGCTGACTGATCTGGAATTGCAGAAAGACGCTGATTTCAGCCGGTTGCTACGGGGCGAAGAAGCCCGGGCCTGGATGGCAATGGAGATGGAGCGCATCCGCCGGTTCGACGCCACAGTTATGGACGGCGGCGAGTTGGTGCACAATCCAGCCAAATGGATTTCAGAGCGGGAATGGAGAAATCTTTTGGATGCGTTCATTATTCAGCCAGCCAGGAAAAAATTTCCTTGATTGATAACTATCAAAGGGAGGTATTACGATGTCAGAGCTTACTGCATTAATTCAGACCCCGGCCGGTTTCGCAATAATCGTCTTTGGAGGTATTGTAGCCCTTATGATCGTCGCACGGTTGGCGTTTTTCGGAATGTTCTTCTTTGCCGTTCCCGTGGCTGCTGTTGTCGGAGGACTGCGGACCGGAATGAGGTGGTTCGCCGCCCGCCGAAGCGCGGAAACCTCAAGGATAATGGAACCTCGAACTGCCTTGGTGGAGGGTCTCGGTGTTACCGCGGGAAAAGAAGCGGAAACCACATCTAAGGTGGAAGGATTCCGCATGCCGCGCAACCTCTGGTATCATCCGAAACACATCTGGATGAAGCGGGAACCTGACGGCAGGGTGCGCATCGGCTTCGACGACTTCGCCCAGCGTCTAATGGGTGCCATCCGGCAAATTGATTTGCTCACGTTCAATGTCGTCCATCAAATGAGGAAAAGCGAAGCGCAATCCTATTTGAAGGGCTGGGACATTTATAGCGATGGCAAAACCGTCCGGATCACCAGCCCCATCCGGGGAAGGATCGAAGAGATTAACGGCCGGCTGGGCCGGGAGCCCTCCATAATCGCAGAAGATCCTTATGGAGAAGGCTGGCTTTGCACCATTGTGCCCGAGGACGACGCGGACCTTATGGATGAAACAATTTCAGGAATGCGCATCAATAAATGGATGAGAGATGAGGTCCATCGACTTCGCCATTGTATCAGAGACCAAGGACTTGCGGTTCTACACGATGGCGGTGAGATTGCACAAGATATTGCCAGCGCCGTATCGGCGAGCGATTGGCGGCAATTAGTGAAGTCTTTTCTATCCGATTGAAAACTTCCGGTTATTGCAAATTATGGAATGCCTGGGGCCGCATGAAGGAAGGATAGTCATAGCTTTCGCACGCGGGAGTTCACGCGCCTCTTTTTGCGTGGAAGTTTGCGCGATGGGCCCTTTTTGCGAGTAGTAATTCGTCCTTCATAATCTGTATCATCCGGCTTTTCTTCGCCTTCTGGACGATCCATGGACCCGGCTGACTCCATGCGCGCTTCGAACTCCGGAGACGAAATAACGGTGGCGCCCCGCTTTGTCACGTAGTCCGCCACGCCCCGGTCGGATGTCACTACCACCATTCCGCCCGGCTGTTGGGCAGCCATGCGCATGATGATATCGTCCGCGCTATCCCGCTGACCCGAATAGATGGTCCTTATGCCTTCTTCCCGCACGGTAACGCGGGATAAACTGCGGCCTCCGGCTCCGTCGAAAATCACGGTCACCCGATGCCCCTTGATCTTTTGATACCGGGCCAGACGGCGATTCAGAGCCCGTCGCCCCCGCTCCACGTCGAGCCGTTCCTCAGCGCGGAGCGCTGCCGACTGCCGGATGAGATTATACCCATCAACAACAATATGAATTCCCATGATATTGCCCCTGATCTGTCGACATATAACCGTGGAATATGGCTTTCCCGCACCCAAAAGGGGCGCGGAGAAAGCACCCCCCCATAAATTGTTAGCCGTTGGGCTGATTTGGCATCGATTCGGATCGGTTCCGATAGGGTTGAAGCCAGTTTGGACTTTGTTTGCTCTTCAAAGAGTTTGCTGCCAGGTTTGCGCTCTGGTCCGACAGGTCAAAGCGGGGTTTGCCGACCCCCGCCGAAGCTACATTAAAGCCTTTGAACGTTATGCTTTGGAACTGTCCCGGCATATGACCATTCAGGATGCGGCTCGCCATCCAGGCGTCAGTTGGGACGTCATCTTCCGGCCGAAACTGAAGACGCTCAGAAGACACTCAAAAGAATAGCCATATATGAGAGCACCAGCGGTCATGGCCATCGATATGTGACCATCGTTTTGGATTTGGATATTTGAGCAGCGGTCTTCGTATAGGGGAGGGCAAAGGAGCCGAAGCCCTGTGGTTGAATAAACCGTTGGCCACAGGGTATTACATGAAAGAAGACCTCCGAGAGCTCTGGAATCAGCCGGCCAGCCTGCCAGTAGGCAGGATAAAAAAACCAGCCGCGGCTTTCCTCACAGACCGGGTCTTTCGGGCTGGTACTCCTGGTATAGCCATGCTGAGAAAGATGGCCCAATCGATGGCTTTTCACCGATTTGGCATACTGGCATACCATGACTATTCAATCTCAATCGGGCCCATGGAGGGCGCTAGCCACAAAATCAAAACCATGAAAAGGTAAGCCTATGGCTTTCGGGATATGGAATTCTTTAAACATAAAATCATGGCTATTCATGAGGCAAAGTACGCTTTAATCGGATGAACCGCTTTTGATCGTGCATTGCGAACGGCGGGGATAAGCCCCGCCTCTATCGTTGCTAATCTCTGAAATGACGCCGGAATTGCACAAACGGGCAATTATATATACATTCTATGCAAACTTCACCGCCATGACGAGTTGATGCACCTCCCTAGCATGCCCGCTCTACAAGTAAAGCTGGAAAACATGAATTGTTCCGGTATCAACCTCCTGCAACTGCAATCGGAGCAGTCGTGCCGAACGAGCCTCTCCCGGGAAGAAGAGAAAGCCGTAGCCCATGCTCTGAGGCCCGACGGGTCTGTTTTCCAGGGATTTTCGATGTAAATCATCCATAATCACCCGGCGGGCTTCATCCGAAGTGTACCCCTTGACCCCTCCCAGTGTTGCTCCAGCGGCGCCCCCAAGCGCTGCACCCTTGCCGAGGGCGCCGGCCACATTTTCACCAGCAACGATTCCAATAGCCGCGCCAATGATAGCCCCGGCCGCAGCTCCGAGAAAACCACCATAAGCACCTTCTTTGAAAACCTGCTTGGTCTTGGCGTATCTGGTGGCCCGCTCATAGGCGGTCTGGCTGTCAAGAATGGGCCAAAGATTACCCTGAGAATCCTCAAGAAACGTTTGCTCCGGCCTGATCTGCAAAGCATGCGGTCCGCGATTGTCAAACACCACCTGGACAGGAAGCATACCAGCTCCTCTGATATCAAAGCCAAAATATTCTTCCGCACTCTCGGAGTCTTCATAGGCTTGGGCCGCCACCATTGCACCGGCCACCTCAACGGCATTCCCATAAGCGGTGGGAGTCCTGAAGGGCAAAGGCTTTGCCTTATAGCTTGTGGCGCAGGCGGCTGTAAAAATAAGAGCCAAGGAGAGGATCAGAATGTTAATGCCTCTTTTCATGAGTTCTCCTCCTTCAGCATATGGAAAAACTCCCCGATTGGGTCTGCAATCCGACCCCCGGGAAGTAAGCTGTTTTTTATCACAAGTCTCAACCATCGCGCGGGAATTCTTTAGTCAAATTTATTATACCATATTTACGTCTGCTTTACGCAAGGTTCAGTCATGCAGGGTGGCTCAAAACTCTGTCTTCCATCTGAGGACCACCGTCAGGATGCATGTGCCTCGTCAGGCTCATTAATGCGGTCAAACGGAACATTTGACCCACCGTATTCCTTCAGGAAACAGCACGAGACCGATACCGCCTGGAATATATTGGCATTTGCACCTCCATACGGCTATAATTTTATTTACGTGGCAGAAAACAGCGAATGTTTTGCATCACTGATTTAGCGACAGCGCGGAATAATGAAGATTTCGGACCAATTTTCGCAGTGGAAGACAAGCTGCAAGCAGGGATATCGAATCCAGAGAGCATTGCATGAGCCCGATTGTTAAATTCCTTGAGGCAGATGCACCCCTGATAATAGCGCACCGCGGTGCTGGTGGAACCTTGCCGGAGAACACACTTTCATCGTTCGCCAGAGCCCTGGAGGCCGGGGCTGAGGTGCTGGAGCTGGACGTTCGCATCACCCGCGATGATCAGCTTGTTGTTTTTCACGATGAGACCAGTGATCGAATTACCGAGGCACAGGGGCGTGTGGGTTCGCTCTCATTTGCGGAACTTCAAAGACTGGACGCTGGGTTTCACTTCTCTTTGGACGGGGGCAAGACTTTTCCTTTTCGCGGCCGGGGGTTGAAGATACCAGCGCTCGAGGAAGTTTTACGGGCCTTTCCTGGTGCGCGCGTCAACGTCGATCTTAAGGATACCCACATCCGGGGAGCCGAGCTGCTTTCGGCCCTTATTCGCCGCACAGGCGCGGGGTCGCGGGTTTTGTGTGCATCGTTTCATACAAACGTCCTGCAGCGCTTCCGGGAGCTGGAGCCGGATGTTGTTACCTCGGCATCCAAGGGCGAAGCGCTGCGGTTCTTCTCCGCATTTTGGCTGGGCTTGCAAGGATTTTTGCGCCATAGATATGACGCCTTGCAGGTTCCTTTCCGCTGCAACGGTGTAAGGCTGGTGACTTCGCGGATGATCCGGAATGCCCACCGGCTGGGCCTGGCAGTACACGTATGGACCATCAACGAAACGGATATCATGCTCCACCTGCTGGAACTGGGGGTGGACGGCATCGTAACCGATTTCCCCGACCGCCTCCTGACGGTTCGGAACCAATGGATGAAAAAATTTGTGTGCTCCGGGCAGTCCTCTCGTCGGTTCAGACCCGGTGAGCGGAAATAGGATACATAGCAGGCGGTCGATTAGTTGAAGCCTTTGCAGCCAAACAGAAACTTCAGCATCGTGAAAACAGGATTTATCTTAAATGCCTTATGACAACATTACTCCTGAAGAATTAACAAAGATAATCGATCATCTTCCTTTTCAGAGGAGGTTAGGCCTTGTTCTGCAGTTGGATGTAAGAGAGCGTCAGGATTTGATCCTACTCTCAAGCCATCCTGAGCCGCTTGTCCACGCCATGCCTGAGGAGGAACTGCTCATCACCATCAAGGAAATCGGTGAAGAGGATGCAATCCCACTGATCTCACTGACCTCCGACGGCCAGCTTCGGTACCTGATGGACGTGGATGTGTGGAGACGGGACCGGCTGGAACCCTCCCGGGCGCTGCAATGGCTTTCACTAATGTTGGAATGTGGAGAAGACAAGGTGCTCCAGTGGGTCCGCAGCCAGGACATGGAGATGGTGGCCGCTGTGTTCCACACCATGATCCACGTTGCCAAGCCGGAGGAGTATACTGCGCCGCCTGAGCCCGGCAGTTTCTCTCCGCCATATACTCTGGACAACATCTATTACCTCTACTTTAAGGATCCCAAAGCTACACCCCCCATTAGTCAATTTATGGAAATCATACGTCGGAGGGATGAAAAATTCTATTTCTGGCTCATGGAAGAATTGATCTGGGGTATCCCTGCCGAGCGCGAGGAGATGGCATTCAAATGGCGTCAGGCCCGGCTTGATGAAAAGGGATTTCCCTCTCTGGATGAAGCACTGGGTCTGTACCAGTATCTTTCCGACAGGGAGGTGGAGCGAATACAGTGCTCCAGCCTGACAAGGGAGAGTGCAAAACCAGCGCAGAAACCCCAGGCGACCGGCTGGTTCCTGAGATCCTTACGGCAGGGCCCCCTCATTTTATCATCCGTCCTGGCCCGCGTGGATGACGCCGGCCACATTGATCGTATGCATCGGGAATTCATCCATCTCTGCAACATGTGCATGGTTTCTGACGGGATTGAGCCGGGGACCATAGGGGACATCCGCAAAAGCACGGAAAAGGTCCTGCATTTCCTTAACATGGGCCTGGAGGTTCTTTCCGAAGGCCACCTGCATAAGGCCATCGATCTCCTCACGGGCCTGCACCTGCTTGTCCTCTTTCAGGCAGGGTATACACAAGTTCTGAAACTCAGACTGTCAGCCCTGGAAATCCTGAAATTCGGCATTCCCGAAGCGGGCACAACAATCCTGGGCGGCCGGCTGGAAGGCATGTTGAGGGGAGTTTACCGGAAGCGTCCTTTATTTTATCAGGATGAGAAGTATCGGGAGTTTCGCTCCATGGATGATATTGGAGAGATGCGCGAAGCGCTGGAGACGATTCGAGTGTTGGATAGCTTGATACGCGATGTGCTGGGGTGGCCTTTGGGGGCGCTGGGTCCGCCGCCGGAGGCGGCAGGTGTTGGCCAGAACAAAGGTCTTACAGCGGAGAAGGTGCTCTTGACCGCCATGGCCCGCCTGGTGTTGGAAGGCCGGTTCCGCTTTGCGCCCCTTGCGGGGGAAGAGGCCTCGCATTTTTTACGCAAAGTGATGGCAGGGGGGGAAGATATCGGGATACCACGGTGTTTCCCCGAAGAGCTGGTCTCAGATTTTTTCGCCTGGCTTAGGGAGCACTGGGAAGGCGCCACCGAAAAAGGGATACACGTAATGGAACGATTTATTGGCCGATCTCTGCAGTCCCTCAGCGAAGAGACGGCGTATCTGAACCTCGGCGAGCCGCTGGATCCAAAATCAGTTGAATCCCTGGTCATCGAGTGTGATTGATTTAGGCATTGCTATATCTTTTTGGTCACACGCTCGCAATTCGAGCGCCTTCCTTCGGGTCTGTCTCCAAGGGGTTCTCTATTACATTGGTTGTGCTTTCACGATATCATCGTGGCGTTTCGAAACGCCTCAGGCGTCGTGGGCCAGAAAAGGAAAGACCGAACATTTGCCTCTTCCATTTTCTTCTGTATCCGCCTGGAGGGCGACAGGAAAAATGCAATTATCTTAATAGGTGGGTCCTGAAGATTCCGTTGGATGGCCCTGCACATCTCCACTGCATCAATGTCTGGCAGCATGGTTTCAATGAAGACAATGTCTGGATTGAGTTGCTTCAGGAGGATCAGAGCATCATATCCGCTGGAGTAAATGTGAACCTGGTGGCCCGGGAATTGTTTTTTGCACTCTTCTTCCAGGAAGCGCAACGCTTGCGGATCTTTTGCGATGATGACAAAATTCAACTTGTCCTGGAGAAAAACCGGGATCGGGAAATTATAGAGATTGAGGAAATCGATCAAATGGCTTTTGGATATGCGGCTGTGTTTGCCAGGTGTTTTCATGGCCTTGAGGTCCCCTGCCTCAATCCATCGGCGAATCGTCGTCACGTTCACCCCACAAATCTTGGCCACATCCGCCGTGGTGAATATTTTCTCCAACTCAGTTACCCTCCTCTCTATTTTCTGAACATATCATGGTCTTGTTCCAACGCGCTCACAACATGTGCTCTGTTAACGTTTCACTGAATCCTGAAATTATCAAAAAGGATACTTGCTCTTATTTATACCTATAATAATATATATCTACATTATTGTCAATACTTTTTTATTCAGAAAAATAATCCAGCCGTATCCTGTAAAAGTCTCTCGGCACATATATATAAAGTGACACAACCTGTATGCCTGAGACTTTGGGGATCAGCGGTACGGAGCAAAACGTTTCCCGTCATTCGAGTTAAGAGGCCGCAGGCATGGGTTTGAATGCTATAACCCTTTCGGGAGTTCAAAAAAACCCACGACGGATCAACACTTTCTATAGTTTTCGGCAAAAGTTACTGCGAAACGTTAGATTCTAACAGGAGGTACCCCAAAATTTTCAAAGGAAAGTGGCAATTGTGGCTCTGGGGGACCACCTCCCGCTCCGGGGTGGAGTAACGGAGCCCATGGGTGGCCCGGACAATTTATTGTCCGGGCTGTGCAGCAGCAAGAGGTCATGGCAAAACGCCGGGTGCTGTTGCTGCGTCTATCATCAAGATTGCCCGGATATTCCTCCCGTATGCCGGCGGAACAAGGACTTTGCGTGGACAGCCTCTTGTCGCTTCGCGACCCGGACGACAAGTCGTCCGGGCCATCCTCTCTTTTCGAAAAGTCTCTCCAAAATTCCTTTTTTACGTACTGATGAATGAAAGGGATTAACATTCAAAGCATTTTGATAAATCTGTGTGAATTA
>JAFDED010000033.1 GCA_019310535.1 Deltaproteobacteria bacterium | reverse complement strand
GGAGAAAATCCTGGGCAGCTCCTCCAGCACCGTCCTCTTCCACTTGGTGATCTGGTTCGGATGAACCCCATACTCACTGGCTATCTCCGCAAGGGTCCCATCGTTCTTGATGGCTTCCAGCGCCACCTTTGCCTTGAATGCCGCCTCATACCTCTTCCTCTTGGTGATCATCTGTACCCCCTTGTTAATGGATAAGGGGAAGGGTTTTCCACCTTAATTCTCTGTCCAGTTTTTGGGGTACATTATACTTTGTCTTGGTCCCTTTGGAGTACGCACCGATTCCATCAATCGGTGGTACATAAAAACACGATCAGGATCAGGATTCTTCTTTTTGATCTCACGAATGAAGACACAGGTGAGGATACCACATGATGGAACCCATGGCAAGCATAATCTTTTATATGGGGCACTACATAGACTATTTCAGATACAGCTCTTAATTATTTCAATGACTTATAAACATCAAAGGGTCAAAATCATCGTATTTTGACTGATTATCACAAAAAATTTGGTAGACTTGGGTTATTATTTATATCAACAAAATAATCAAGAGACTATTCTTGTCAAGTGGCGGAAAGCATAAAAGGAGGGCTATGGACACAGAGATGAAGTATTGGTGGCTTTCAATTGCACTAATAATAGCCCTTCTACGCGTTAATCAAATGTTAGACTGTGCCTCGTTTTCTAAATCCGAATTATTGGTTGTCTAAAAAGGAAGGCTTAAAAGAATCGATTGCAGGAGGGGAGGTCTCTTTCAGCATGACAACAGTAAGCAAGTTTTTCCCACGATCCCGAGATGTTATGGAAGGCGAATTATTTTTTCTCTATGCCATTGCCCGGTAACGCCCTTCATAAAACTGTTCTGAAGCTCACGCAGATGCCGACATTTTTTCACTCCAGAATAAACCCTTTCTCGGTAAAAAGCTTCCGGCAGACGTCCACTATCTTCGCATCATACTGAGTACCACTATTTTGAGAAATTTCCTTTAATGCTTCCTTTATTCCGAGAGCCGGCCGGTATGGTCGGTGAGATGCCATGGCCTCTACAACATCAGCAACAGCCATGATTCTCGCCTCCAGAATGATATCTTCGCCGGAAAGACGGTGAGGATATCCGGAACCATCCATTCTTTCGTGATGTTGAAGTACAATTTGAGCCACGGGCCAAGGAAAATCTATTTCTTTTAATATTCCGTAACCGACTTGCGGGTGAGCTTTAATCAGGCTAAATTCGTTGTCATTTAATTGACCCGGCTTGCTGAGAATCTCACCGGGAACGGCTATTTTGCCGAGATCATGAATCACCCCGGCCATGCGGATTCCATCAATCCTGTAATTCGATAGGCCCATTTCTTTTGCTATGGTACGGGCGAGATTGGCCACTCGCCGTTGATGGCCGGCAGTGTAAGCATCCCTTTTTTCAACTGTCAGGGCTATAGCTTGAATGGCCCCCCCCAGCGCTTTTCGCAACTTCCCCAGAATTTGTTGAATTTGTTCCTGCGCAAGCTTTCGTTCGGTGAGATCTTCATATGTAATAAACTGTTGTCCATTTTCCATGGATACGGTTCTGAACAATATGTTCCGAATTTTTCCATCCTTGCATGTAACGCGGAACTCTCGAGGTCTGACCATATAATTTCTGAATTTCTCCACGTCAGAAAACCAGGCGGATAAGGCCTGCCGACGATACTCTGGATTCGGATAGGCAAGACTGAACCATTCTCTGCCGCTGGGAATATCATCCATCGTGTAACCGAAAACTTCAATGAATTTTTGGTTTAAGTACAGGTATCGACCGTTCGAATCAATGATAGAGATTGGAAAAGGAGAGAGCTCCGCTATAATCCGAAACCGCTCATCACTCTCACGCAGCCCTTCAACCACCTGTTTACTATCAGCGAGGTTTTTGGTTATACACATTACATCGACTTTTTTAGGGTTTGCGAATCTCTTTATCCGCCTGTTTACGTCCGGTTTCTGTTTTTTTTCACCAGCAAATATACGGCGCAATTCATGTATGACTTGTTCTCTTGTCTTCAGTTCGTCTTTCATCTTGTATGCTACCAAAAACAGTCAGCAATTTGGCCTCTGCCAGTGAGACCACAATGACATGGAGAATGAAACGCGCCAATGACTCTTTATTCGTTTAGCCCATTGACCGGGCACTCCCGCTCACATCTTCCTTTAATGTCTTGATATCAGCCGTGCTATCATCCCCACCGGCCTCTCCGGGAAGGAAATCCCCCTGATAATAACAGGTTTATCCTGGAGGCTAAAAGGCCCGGAGACTAAAAGACGATTAAGGATTTATAGTTAGAACGATGAATTATAGTTGAAAAAACACTGACTGTCAATTAAAAAAAGGGGCCCTGTTAATGCACTATGATTATGTCACCCCCTAATTGCACAGTGATTATGTCACCCTCTGGTTGAAATCGGGTATATAAGCACTTCCTGGATTAAGGAGGTGCTAGATGGAAAAAGAGGTGATTGTGGATCTGAGGGATCACCTCCCGCTCCGGGGTGGAGTAACGGAGATCATGGGTTGCCCAGACAATTTATTGTCCGGGCCACCTTCCCTTAATTATGCGATAAAAAAACCCCCCGCCTTGAAAAATCAGGGCATTATGGGCGGAAAATTATCAAATGCAATATCTGGATACTGATTTTTCCGTTGGTCAGCGAATTATTGAATGTGAAGAGTTCCTCAAGATGTTTTCTGCATCCTGAGAAGCGATCAAGTCCTCGACCTGTTTTTTCGTGATAAGAGGTCGATTTTCATTAGGAATCGTGGATTTTATGGCGGCCATTGCAGTGCCGTATTCGAGAGCGGATTCAACGTCCCCCTTGAGATAACCGTACATAAATCCAGCCACAAAGCTGTCGCCGACACCCAGTCTGTTTGTCGGCTGTGTTGGAAAAGCTTTTTTGAACAGCTCCACATCTCCGGCAACAGCGGCACCCTCCGGACCAAGAGTAAGCACCAGTGTGTTTACCCCGAGTCGACGCTTCAATTCCCGAGCCTTTTCTCCTGGTTGTCCTCTCGTTTGAAACATTTTTTCCGCGTCAGAGAGCTGGATGAAAAGAACATCGATATCATCGATTATCGTCATTAAAAACCGCCGGGCTTCGGAGTAACTCCATAATTTAGATCTGAAGTTCACATCATAAAATATCTTCATTTTCGCGGCTTTTGCTTCATGAACAGCCTTTAACAGCGTCTGTCTGCAATTTTCGCCAAGGGCGGGGCTGATGCCGCTGAAATAAAAATTTTTTGCACTCCTGAAATACGCCCAATCCACCTCTTCTGGTTTCAAATGCGTTATGGAAGCGCCTTCACGATCATAAACTATATTGTTGGGGCGCGGCGGGGAGCCGAGTTCCACAAACATTATCCCCATGCGGCCCGTATCATCAAGGATTA
Organism: Deltaproteobacteria bacterium; assembly: GCA_019310535.1. Classification (GTDB taxonomy): domain Bacteria; phylum Desulfobacterota; class JAFDED01; order JAFDED01; family JAFDED01; genus JAFDED01. Next base: position 35,777 of record JAFDED010000033.1, on the reverse strand, counting down.
TACATCGAGTATCGACATCGAAACTTTTGAGATCGTCGACCAATGTTCGGCCGATAAAGTTATCCCTGACTTTACTCACAAACGCCGTCTGGAGGCCGAGGCGGGACAGACCGATAACCACATTCCCCTCGGCCCCTCCGGACAGGCATTCAAGCATTTTGGTTCTTTCTAATGTCCCCTGATGAGGTGCTCGAAGAACGTAAAGCAGTTCCCCAATGGTTACCACATCAATGCTTCTGGCCACATCCATTCTCCTGCGTGTCAGTTACAAAATCCCGAGCTCAGATAGTCCTTCTTTCATAAAGGCGTACTCTTTTTCATCAGGTTCTCTCCAGGGCCTGCGCACGGTTCCCGGATCTATCCCCCGCATCTTAAGGATAGAATAACAACCCGCGGGCCTGAAGCCACTGGCCGCCTGAAGTTTTCTGATATCTATCACCTTTGCCTGAAGTTCGGAAGCTTTGTCATAATTCTTCCCCGTCAGGGCATCGTAAAGCTCCACAACCAGCTCCGGAAAAGCATTCGCCGTACCTGCCACGCAGGAGCAGGCTCCCAACATGTAAGCGGGCTGGAGGAGTCCAACGGTGCCTGTCATGAAGTTGAAATCGTTTGTTACGCGTCTAACTTCATTCATGAATTCGGCAAAGAGCATAAAATCTCCACTGCTGTCTTTCATACCCTTCACGCCCGCATTGACCAGTTTCAAAAGAACAGAGGAAGTCAAGTTATAGCCGGTGGTCTTGGGATTATTGTAGAGATATGTGGGAATAGTAACCGCCTTGACAATATCCTCGAAATGCCTTACTACTTCAACCTCTTTATATGCTATGCCGGCATAGTAGAAGGGGATTACGCTTGCCACTGCTGCGGCTCCTGTGTCTTGAGCGTGTTTAGCCAGCTCCACCGCGGTTCTGGTGGAAGGGTCACCGATTTGCACGATGACTGGTGCCCTTCCGTCGACCTCGTCAATGATTATTTTCGCTATTCTCTTCCTTTCCTCGGTGCTCATCAGGGCGAAACTTCCGTAGGAGCCTATGATGAAAAGGCCGTGCACACCCCTTTCCAAGAGAAAATTCAGCACATCAAGCGTCCCTTTTTCATACACCTCTCCATCGGGTGTGAATGATGTAATCATTGGAGGGATTATGCCTTTGATCCTTTCTTCCATGTTCAATTCTCCTTCCGACTTTAATTTTCATCAGCACGATTCGCAAAAGCCTCTGGATTTACCATAAACCTGGACCTTTGGCCATTGATGAATCTGATGATATCCTCAACCGCCGTCATAGCGGTCCTCTTCTGAGCTTCGGGGGTCATGGATGCAATATGGGGCAGGACGACAGCATTGTCCAACGCCAAAAGGGGGTTTTCTTTTCTGACCGGCTCTTCCAATACCACGTCCACTGCCGCCCCGGCAATCATCTTATGCTTCAAGGCTTCAACTAATGCATCCTCATCTATGTTCTCCCCACGGCCGAGATTCAAGAAAAACGCTGATTTCTTCATCATTGAAAACTCCCGCTTTCCCAAAAGTCTGGTCGTTTCCGGCGTCAGGGAGGCGTGAAACGAGACCACATCGCTGGCAATCAAAAGTTCTTCCAAACTCACCAGCTTTAAATCAAGATCCGAAAGCCTGGACGCGGATGGCCTGGGATGATAAGCCAGCACCTTCATTCCAAAGGCCAGTGCCCTTTTTACGACTTCCCTTCCGATTGAACCCACGCCTATAATACCGAAGGTTTTTCCATACAGTTCCACTCCCCGGAATTTCCTTCTGTCGGGCATGCCTTTCCTGGCGGCCTCGATGGCCGGCAGCATTTTTTTTGCGAGCATCAGCAGCAATCCGAAGGTATATTCAGCCACTGAGTGGGCGTTTACTCCTGGTGTATACGTGATGGGTATTCCTTTTTCCGTGGCGTATTGAACGTCAACGTTGCTGTAGCCTGATCCATGACGAGCTATCAGCCGAAGCCTTTTCCCGGCTCTTATTACGTCCCGGTCCACCATGCTGGCATCTGTTTTGTTGAAAAGAATGTCAACGTTTCCCATCCTCTCCAACAGCTTCTCTTTCGTTAAATCGTCAAGAAACTCAACACGGGCTTTTCGTTCAAGCAACGCAAGGGCTTCTTCGTCTATCGCTTCGGTAAGGAGAACCTTAATAGGTGCGTTCATGTTACTTCCTTATCAGGCGACAGAGAAACCATTCCGCCTTCCCCGGCGGATAAGGCCATCTTCTGATACAGCGCCAGCCAATCGTCTTCCTTTTTAGGCGTCCATTGCCACGCCTTTTTGCGTTTTTCCATTTCCCTTTGAGTGATCTCCACGTGAAGGTCTTTTTTTTCTATATCGAGCATTATCATATCGCCCGGGCGTATAAGCGCCAGAGGACCGCCGGCCTCGGCCTCTGGAGAGACGTGCAGCACCAATCTTCCCCGCGACGTGCCGGAAGTCCTTCCGTCAGTGATGACGACAATGTTCTCCAGGCCATGCTTGTAAAGAACCGGAGGGATAAGGATCTCCTGCATTCCCGGCCCGCCGCGCGGGCCTTCATTGCGGATAACGATGACTTCATCGGCGGTCAGATGGAATGACCCCTTTGACATGAGGGATTCAAATTCCATGTACGAATCGAATATTCTGGCAGGCCCGCGATGCCGGTACAAATCTCTGTGTACTCCGGATTTTTTTATAATCGCCCCCTCCGGAGCCAGATTTCCACGCAGAACAACCAGTCCTCCATCAGGGTGCAGGGAATTCGCGATGCTCCTGATGGCCTTGCCCGATACCGCAGGAAATCCATCAAGATTTTCACCGAGCGTTTTGCAGGTGACGGTCAATGATTTCAAGTACAGCAGCTCTTTGATCGCCTTCTGAAGAGATGGAACCCCTCCTGATTCCGCAAAATCGTGAACAGTATATTTCCCGGAGGGCTTGACGTCGCAAATGAAAGGAACCTTTGCACTGATTTCATCGAATATATCGAGTGTGAGATTGATTCCCGCTTTTTTAGCGATAGCAGTAAGATGCAAAATAGCATTGGTGGAGCCGCCTATGGCCATAAGGACTTTAACGGCGTTATGGAAAGCCTGGCGAGTCATTATCTTTCTGGCGGTCAGACCGTCCTTGACCAGGTTCATGATCTGCTTTCCACTTTCCTCGGCGATCCAGTATTTTTTTGCCATTACCGCCGCAACAGCAGCAGATCCCGGCAGGCTCATCCCGAGGGCCTCAGTCATGATCTGCATGGTATTTGCGGTACCCATAGTTCCGCAGGCCCCCACCCCTGAATGAGTACAATTCAAAAGATCGCAAAACTCATCTTCTGTCATGGCTCCTTTTTCGTACTCACCGAAAAGCCTTCTGCCGTCGGTGCAGCAAACTATGTCCTCGCCCCGGAAGCTTCCGGGAAGCATGTATCCTCCCGTTACAAAAATCGAAGGGATGTTCACGCTGGCAGCCGCCATAAGCTGGCCAGGGACATTTTTGTCGCATGAAGAAATGAAGATGCACCCCGAGAAACCATGGGCCTTCAAAAAATGCGTGGTCGAAAAGGCTATGAGATCCCTTGCCGGCAGGTGATACCGTTTATCCAGTGCCATACCATCACAAATCGATATGGTATTGAATTCCACCGGAGTTCCGCCGGCCTGCCAAACGCCCCTTTTGACCGCCTCAGCCAGGGATCTGAGATGATAATGGCCGGGGTTGGCTTCACTCCATGTGTTGGCGATGCCGATAAAGGGGCGCTCAAAATCGGCCTCGGTGAACCCCATGCCGAGAAAGAGCCCTCGCTGTACCATTTCATGCCAGGTGTTAAATTTCTTCTTTTTGTTCCTGCGCATCGATTTTTTTCCTTTTCTTCCAATTTTGATAAAATGGATAGATGAGCACGAAAAGGGCGATGATGAGGAAGATCAGCGAAACGGGTCGTGTAATCAGGGGCATGAAACTCCCTGCACTTGCCGTCAAACCCCTTCGTATTTGAACTTCGGCGATTGGGCCCAAAATGATCCCAAGCACCATGGGTCCAAGCGGATATCCTCCTTTTTCCATCAAATAGCCCAAAATCCCGAAACCGAAAAGGACCCAGACATCAATCATCCGGTTATTGGAGACGTACGCACCGATGACGCACATGGCCAGAATAGGAGGGATGAGAAGGTGCTTGGGGATCTTCAGGACCATGGCAAAAGGTTTGATGAAGACAAGCATCAATAAAAACATGGCAATGTTCGCAAGAATGAACGCGAAGAAAAATCCATAGACTATTCCGGGATTGCTGGTGAAAAGAGCCGGGCCAGGTAGCAGGTCCTTTATAATCAGTCCGCTCAGCAGCAACGCTGCAACGGGGCTGCCCGGTATGCCCAGGGTGAGAAGAGGAATCATGGCTCCTCCTGAGACCGCATTGTTCGCCGCCTCTGAGGCGATAATGCCTTCCTTGATTCCGGTTCCGAACTTTTCCGGATGCTCGGAAGCGTTTTTTGCCTGATTGTAAGCGACAAGCCCGGCCGTCACAGCTCCCACGCCCGGGATGAGGCCGATACCCGTCCCAATGAGGGAGGACCGGAGCAGGTTGCCGATTGATTCTTTCAAATCCCCCCATTTTGGGATGATGTTTCGATAGTTGACCAAAAAATCGGGAATTTTTTTCCCGATGTTTTCTACATCATTCAAAACTTGAGAGACGGCGAAAAGCCCAATCAACATCGAGGGAAGGGCAAAACCTGCATTAAGTTGATCCCATCCGAAGGTGAACCTGAATGCCGCATCCACCGGGGCTACGCCTACGGTGGCGATAAGCATTCCCAAAAATCCGGATATCAACGCTTTGATCAATGATTTCTCACTAGCATCCGCGATCATCACCATGGCGCATATAATGATTGAGAAGAATTCGAAATAGCTTAGTTTAAGCGCCAGGTTGGCAACAGCAGGAGCTATGGTTAACAGGCAAATATAGCTGAATCCACCGCCGAGAAAAGAGGCGAACACGCCGTAACCGAGGGCCTTGCCCGGTTCTCCCTTCTGAGCCATAGGGTACCCATCGAACGTAGTGGCGATCGAAGCTGGGGTTCCAGGAATTCTTAAAAGGATGGCGGAGATCAACCCACCCGTCAGGCCGCCCACATAAATGGAGATCAATAATCCCAATCCATTCATGGCCTCCATTCCGAATGTGATGGGAATGGCCAGGGCGACGGCCATCGTGGCCGTTAAGCCTGGAATAGCCCCGACGATGATCCCGAGAATCACCCCAAACACGATGATGAAAAGAATATCTGGATGAATAACATAGTGTAAGCCGAGCAACATATGCTGGAGCATCTCCATGAACGATCCTCCGCTAGGGGAAAAAGATTTTCAAAAATTGCCCGAAAATCAAATAGATGATGATTGTAACTATGAAGGCCAAGCCTAAAGCATGATATGCGGCGCGGATTCTCCAAAAGGCAAGGAACCAGGCGAAAATGAACAAGAACAAGAAAGTCAACACCAGATAGGAAAAATCGGTGATCGTAATCAGCAAAATATATAATCCCCAAATGAAAATCGTCCCCAGGACGTATTGAATCTTTCTGGGGATCACTTCATCTTTTGATTTGTTCGCGGGCGGAACGCTGACATGTTCTTTCAGGGCTTTTTTATCGATGCTGATAAAGTTTTTAAAGATCAGAATCAGGCTGAGAAAGATGATTGAAATGAGCATCAGCCTTGGAAAAAAGGCAGAGCCCAAGGGCTCGAAACGAGGAGCGGGAATTTGATTGGTCTGAAGGTATAAAAAGATGGATGCCCCAATGATTATAAGCGGAATAATGAAATCGGTGTGTTTGTGTTTCATTTGTGATCGTCGTCGGCGTTCCTGAAGGAGAGATTCACGTAACAAAAGAGAGGCTCAAGCTCTGCGGGGTGAGCCTCTCTCGTCTTCAAGTCACTTTATCCTACTTGGGATCAGGCCCCCTTTTCTTGCGAACATATAGAATTGGGCGTCCAATTTCAACAATCGTTTTTTAAACGCATTGTGTTCCAGGTAGTTTGGGTACATGCCGATTTTACGAAAATCCTTGGCTGCTTCCGGGTCTTGCATCACCTTTTGGACGGCGTTGTTCAGTTTCCGGATCACCTCGGCGGGAAGCCCCGGAGGGCCGAAAAGCGAGGGTTCAAAGTAGAACGTATAATCTATCCCCTCTTCTTTCAAGGTGGGGACATCAGGTAAGGTGGGGAGTCTCTTTTCTCCGGTGGTTGCTAAAACCCTGAGTTGACCAGTCCTGACATACTGAAGGACGACGGTATCGCTGGGGCTGGACACATCGATGTGCTTTCCGAGAAGGGCCGTTGTCTGAGAACGGTCCCCCCCTCCTGCAACGTAGTGAAATTTAGTATCGGTGGCAACTTCCAATCCTATGGCAATGAAGTGGAGCCCCGCGCCGATGTTTACTCCCCATTTGATCTTGCCGGGTCGTGCCTGGGCATCCTTGATGAGATCATGGATGGTTTTCCATGGTGAATCTTTGTGGACGGTGATGGCCATATAAAATTTTACCCCCTGGCATACGGGCGTCAAGGAATCCCAGGTAAATTTGCCCACACCGGTATGGTATGAGGTCAGAAGGGTGAGGTGATGCCAGAGCAGCGTATAGCCATCCGGTGTGGACTTGTACACCTGCATGGAACCAATGGTCCCTGCAGCGCCTTTGATATTGACTACCGCCACGTTTGTTCCCAGATATTTTTCGAGGTATCGAGCGAAAATCCTCGCCGAAGAATCCGTGGATCCTCCTGCCCCAAAAGGGGCGACCAGCTTAATGGCTTTACTTGGATATCCTTGGGCAAAAGCTGTGCCCGTCTGGGAAAAAATCGCGAGAAATACCACCAAAAGAATGGCGATGAATCGATTCGTTTTCATTAGACAACCTCCCTTATTATTGTTGTGATTTTATTTATTGGGTTCTTTTGCGTTTTCACCTCCTTCCTTTCTTCGATACTGTGCTTATTCCTCCAGTTTGGTGGGGTTACGCAGGACTCCGATCTCCTCGACCTCTGCTTCCATAACATCGCCCGGTTTCAACGGCCCGGGAGCACCTATATCCCCGGTTGCAAGGAGATCACCGGGATGGATTCTGCAATAAGAGGTCAATATTCGAACGTGCATGGGTATATTGAACAGCATCTCCGAGGTGTTGCCGTTTTGCGTTTCCACGCCATTGACGCGAAATCTCAGGGCCAATTTACCCGGAGTGGAAATTTGATCTTTGGGGACGATCCACGGGCCCACAGGAGCAAAGGTGTCCATGATCTTGTTTTGGGGCACGGGAATGCCTCGTGCGGTAACATCGTTCAGAACGGTATAGCCATAGACGTAATCATAAGCCCTTTCTTCACTGATGTTTTTCCCTGACTTTCCAAAGACAAGGGTGAGCTCTGTTCCGTATACGATCATATGAGGATAGGCTTTCGGAATGATGACCATTTCTTCCGGGCCCACCAGGCATCCCTGTGGCTTATGGAAAAAGGTCGGTTCCTTTGGTACTTGAAGTCCTCCAATTTCTGCGTGGCTCTTAAATACGAGCCCCATGCACCAAATGCTTGGGCGAGCAATAGGCGTTGACAACTGGGTTGTATTCAGGTCATAAACGAGCTTTTCTCCACCCGGTCCCTCTTTGATCCCCTTCTTCCTGATATACTCGATGGCCCCACGGGCAAGATCCAATGTGTGCTGTCCTCCCTCGATAAAAGCAACCATTTCTGAGGGGACTTCTTTAGTGGCAATTCCATAACAACTGGTGGCCTTCTTCTCATCAGCCAACATTCGTGTATGGCAGTAGTTCAGATCGTAAATTTTCTCCTCAACAACCCCGCCCACTCTTAAAGAACCTCCAGCTTTGAAGCTGCATAATTTCACATGTAATATCGCCATTTCTCCCTCCTTTACGTATTCAGTTCCTGAAATAGGATTCTTTCTCACCAGATTCGGAAGTCTCGCTCACTGGAGAGAAGGACAACCTCATATAATTTTCATAATCCGGTCTGTTTATATGACCAATGTATCAAGTGATCTGCTTTTCTTAACAAATGTAAACATATGGGAGTTAGTCGGCATGTCTTTTTGCTCAGAGGTCATAGATTCGTCAATTATCCGATCTCACAGAGTGCATATACCTTCGATGATTCTGCTGAATCCGTGTTCTCAATATCGATTCTCGTGTTCCTCCCCGATAACAACAGTCAGCACGTTGTCTGCTTCTCTTGTAAAATCGGAAATCTTCAGCCGTGTACGGTCGCCGCGGAAAATGCCTCTGCTAAACCTGACGGGCGCATCATTTTTATCGTAAGCAACCCCTTCAACCATCAAAAATAGGGGCACCTTCGGGTTGCCCAACAATCCGCGTTCTCGGCGGGACGGAGCAAAAGCTTTTACCCAAACATCACTTCGATACAGACGGATACCACACTTTTCCTCTAAGAGCAGCTTGAGGGACTGGGCCTCTAGATCTTCATTCAATAACGCTTGGCAGGAAGTGAATGGCACAAAAAGGAGCTGCAAAACCATGGGTTGTCCCTCAACTAACCTCAGGCGTTCGATTTTGATCACTTTCTCCTCTCGCCCGAGAAGCAATTTGCCTACAATTTCCTTGTCAGGGACTATCACCTCTTTTTTTATCAACTTGGTTCTTACTGAAAGCCCCTGCGCCCTCATTTTTTCACTGAAGCTCAGGAGTTGAGAAGCATTCTGATCTATTTTTTGAGCGGCCACAAAGCTCCCCTTACCGGGGACCCGAAATATTTTCCCCGCATAAGAGAGGTGGTCCAATGCGATTCTCACCGTGCTCCTGCTCGCCGCCCACTGGATACACAGCTCTTTCTCTGAAGGAAGAGCGTCTAACGGCTTCAATGTGCCGTTATCGATACTCTCCAGAATTGCTTTCTCGATAACCTGATATTTGGGGATGTAAGATTTGTCATGCATGTATATACATGTTTGACTATTTTTCGCTGAATGTCAAGTTTTTTTAATAACCTAATTATCATGCAGCGGCTGCACCCGCGGGGCATGAAAATGATTGTGTATTGTGCCGATAGGTGCGTGGTTTATCCCCGCCCGAATCCCTTTCCGCCCTGCGGGAAACAACAAAAAATTTTTATATGTTTCATGCGACCGGTTGTTGTATAATGAAATTTTATTCAGAGAAAATCCCAAAGGCAGGACATTATGGAGCTTATCAGGCTCATCAGCGGAAGGAGTCTTTGTGAGCAGGCCGAATACGATCATCGACGGTCATACCCATGTGTTTCCCGATGTGGTGAGGGGCGGGCGTAAAAAGTTCTGCAAACATGACGCAGTCTTTTGCGCTCTGTACGGAGATCCGCGGGCTCGCATGGCCGGTTCCGATGAGCTGGTGAATGACATGAACACGCAGGGGGTGGACCAGGCCGTAATCTGCGGGTTTCCTTGGGAGGATCTTGGCCTGTGCCGGCTGCACAATGACTACCTCCTGGAGAGTGCACGCAGGCATCCCGGCCGCCTGATCCCATTTGCCTGTGTCCCACCGAGGGGCTCAGGGCCGGTGGAGGCCGAGATTCACAGGGTCATCGACGGGGGCATGAAAGGGATTGGGGAGGTTGCTCACTACGCCGGAGAAGAAATGATATGGGCAAGACCCCTGGCGAAATTGGCAGATGAGATCGGTGTTCCTTTGCTGATTCATACCAGTGAGGAGATTGGACATCATTATCCGGGAAAGGGTCTCCATGGATTGCGATCGCTCTATGAATTCATCGGAACCTTTCCCGGGACCACCGTCATCCTGGCGCACTGGGGAGGCGGGCTCTTTTTTTACGAACTGATGCCGGAGGTTGCCTCCACCACCCGACGAGTGCTTTATGACACCGCAGCCTCCCCATACCTTTACGATTCCCGGATTTACGAAATAGCGGTAAAGATCACCGGCGCAAATCGGATCATCTTCGGCAGTGATTACCCATTGATACAACCTGCCAGATATATCCGGGAGATTGAATCCGCTGCACTGGAGCCTTCCGCCCGGAAAAAGATCCTGGGGGAAAACCTTGCGGAGATCCTTCGCGCCGAACATTGCTGATCCATGTGGATTATTCAGTTGATTTTTTTCGCAAAAAAAGATATAGAGAGTCCATATGAATATTCATGTGAGAGATTTAATTCGTCGACCGCACGGACGGCAAATAGAATTTCCTCACCGCTGACTATCAGAATACCCTGGGATTTCATCAGGTCTCTTGCGTGCAATAGTTCGCGGTTATAAGTTGATCGAGGCTGCCGATTTCATCTATGCCTATTTTCTTTAAGGGGAAAATTCATGATTTTTGATTCGATTCTGGGTCTTTTTTCCAACGATCTTGGGATCGATCTGGGAACGGCCACCACCCTGGTCTACGCCAAAAACAAGGGCATGGTGCTGTGCGAACCGTCTGTAGTGGCGGTGCGAAGGGATCATCGCGGGATGATGAAGGTCGTGGCCGTAGGAGAGGAGGCCAAAAAGATGCTGGGCCGGACGCCCGGCACCATACAGGCAATACGACCCATGAAGGACGGTGTAATTGCTGATTTTGAGGTGGTGGAGGCCATGTTGCGGCACTTCATCCTCAAGATTCACAACCGACGCGCCCTTGTGCGCCCACGCATCATCATCTGCGTACCTTCCGGCGTCACACAGGTGGAAAAGAGGGCTGTTCGGGAGTCGGCTGAATCAGCGGGAGCCCGTGAAGTCTACATCATAGATGAACCCATGGCCGCAGCCATCGGGGCCGGCCTGCCCATCACGGAGCCTATCAGCAACATGATCGTGGACATCGGCGGCGGAACCACAGAGGTGGCTGTCATTTCCTTATCAGGAATCGTTTACAGTAAATCCGTGAGGGTGGCGGGAGACAAAATCGATCAGGCCATTCTTCACTATATAAAGCGAAAATACAACCTTCTGATCGGAGAAAGGACTGCTGAGATCATAAAGATGCTTATCGGGTCAGCCTATCCCGATGAGGAAGAAAAAAAGCTGGAGGTCAAGGGGAGAGATCTAGTAGGGGGAATCCCCAAGATCCTGACCATCGATTCAGAAGAAATCAGAGATGCAATCCAGGAGCCAGTCAATGCCATCGTAGAGGCTGTCCGAATCGCTCTTGAACAAACACCACCGGAACTGGCGGCGGACATTGTGGATAAAGGAATCGTCATGACAGGCGGTGGCTCCCTTTTGAAAAACCTGGATGTTCTCCTTCGCGAGGAAACAGGGTTGCCGGTCACCATCACCGACAACCCCATATATACTGTTGCCCTGGGGGCGGGGAAGGTGCTGGACGACTTTGACCTCCTTAAAGAGGTCATGGTCAAAACGTAATTTCCTATACATCCTCCAGCGGCGAAGATTTACTGATGCCCGCAATATGGCCAGTGGAGTTATGTCGCGCTGAATACCTATCGAATGAGCGACCAGGATCTCACGCCGCCAGCCTTCTCATCTCTTATATCGACGGTTATTCACCGATGCTACGGAAATCACGTACACGTAGATGGGGATCAGGCTCACGTACAAATGATGATCATCTATAAGTACCGCCGCATTGCCATTCTGGTATTGCTGTTCGTGGCTATCACCAGCATACTTTCCAGGCGAATTCCCCAGGCCAAGGAGTTGAATTTCATCGAGCGCCTGATCCTGGACGCGGCATATCCATTCCAGCGTGCCATCATATACATCAGCACGGGTATCCGCTCCATCTGGTTGGGATATTTTTATCTTATCAACGCACGCCGGGAGAACATAAAACTCGAGCAACTCGTCCGGGAACTGGAAAGCGAGATCAGCGAGTTGAGGGAAGCTGAGCTTGAGAACCAGAGGTTGAGAGAATTGCTGGATTTCAAAGACCGTCTTGTATGGAGAACGGTGCCCGCAAGGGTCATTGGAGAGGATGCCTCCGGATGGTTTCGGATCATATTGATCGATAAGGGCAAATCCAGCGGGATACAGAGGCGGATGCCTGTTGTGGCGGCCGGGGGGCTCGTCGGTCATGTATTAGAAAGCTCGGCTCTTGTCTCCAAGGTGCTCCTGATTACCGACCGAAACAGCGCCCTGGATTCCCGCATCCAGCGAACGCGTGCCAGGGGAATCCTCGAAGGCAATTCCAGTGGCGGCTGTGTATTGAAATATCTGCTGCAAACGGATAATGTAATGCCGGGCGACCACGTGATCTCTTCAGGAATGGGAGGAATTTATCCCGATGGCCTTCCCCTGGGCTTCGTCTCCAGCATTCGAAAAAGTAAAAGCGGACTCTATCAGGTGGCGGAGGTGACCCCCCATGTTGATTTTTCCAAACTACAGGAGGTTCTGGTAATACTGGATCATCCTTACATGGAAGAGCTCGAGACCAATTCCACCAATGAGTAGTGCGAAAAATTCTCCGGGTGCTGACGGCGAAGAGGCATCTTTGACCGCCGGGAATGGGGTTTGCCACAGAAATAGTCAGGGCAGACCTGCATCGGGAAGACAAAAAGGAGCGGTTTCTGTGATTCGAGCCTCCCTGTATTTCATGTCATGTTCACCATGTAGCCTGGATAAGGTCGTAAATTAATCTTCTTATCTTCTGGGCTACCGGGAAACGATGAAAGACTTTTTCTTTTTCCTGCTGTGTGGAATTTTCTCGCTGGTGCTCCAGACCACGGTCTTTTATCTTATTCCGGGCACGTTCCACGTAGATCTGATTCTCATCATTGTTGTATATTTGGGTTTTACACGAGATGTCGCGTGGGGAGGAGTGCTGGCTTTTTGTCTGGGATACATGATGGACATCGGATCAGGAGGTATTCCAGGCACTTTTAGCTTCTCAAAGTTTATAGTGCTCCTGATCACCGCAACAGTGGCCAAGAGATTTTTCACGAAGCATCCGATGTTTATATTTTTCCTCGTGTTTCTTTTTAGCCTCATGGATGGCTTGATAATGCTGGGGATTTTGCGGATTCAAGGCACCTGGCGCGTGGAAGGTCTGGATGTGGGGAATGTTCTGCTCCAGGCCGCCGCCACCGGTTTGATAGCACCTTTTGTCTTCGCCCTTCTGAGGAGAGTTGATGCCACTATGGCGAAGTTTCTGAGCAAGAAAACCACTGAAGGTCGAGGTTGGTATTGAAACAGCGAGAATATAATCCCGAAGACATACGACGGCAATTTTCCTTTCTGGTGTTTGCTGTTCTATTCGCTTTTATGATTTTGATCATCCGGCTGTGGTACCTTCAGATCATACGCGGAGATGATCTTAAACACCTATCGGAGAACAATCGCATTCGGTTGGTACGAATTCCGGCCCCCCGAGGCAGGATACAGGATTCCCAGGGAAAAATTCTGGTGGACAATCGTCCTGCTTTTGATGTCTCCATAATTCCCGAGGAGGTTACAGATTGGCAGGAATTATCCCGGAATCTTGGGAAGATCCTGGCCATCTCTCCTGAAGATATTGAACGGGTTCTATCGGATGCCCGGGGTCAACCTAAATTTCTTCCATTTAAAGTGAAACGGGATATCTCCTGGGAGGAGCTGGCATCCATCGAAGAAAACAAGTTTTACCTGCCGGGTATAGTGGTGGAAGTTGAGGCAAAGAGATCATACCTGCATGGAACTCTTGCTGCCCACTTACTGGGAACCATCGGAGAAATCACCCCGCAACAGCTCAGGGATAAGAAGTTCGCCGGTTACAGAGCGGGAAATATAATTGGCCGCAGCGGAATTGAGATCCAGTTTGAAAAGCATTTCAAAGGAAAAGACGGGGGCCGACAGGTGGAGGTTACGGCAGCCGGCCGTGAGATCAAGGTGTTGAACGAAGTGGGATCCGTTCCCGGACATGCCATTCAACTCACAATAGATCTGGATCTTCAGATAGGAGTGGAGGCCGCCTTTGGCCAAAAGGCAGGGGCCGTCGTGGTTATGGATCCTCGAAATGGAAAAATACTGGCCATGTTGAGTCGCCCCTCTTTTGACCCCAATATATTTGCGGGCAACATCACCTCGCGACAGTGGAAGGAAATAGTCATGCACCCGCTTCATCCCTTGGAAAACAGGGCTATCAGGGGCCAATATCCACCCGGCTCAATTTTCAAAATTGTCACGGCTCTTGCAGGACTGTCAGAGGGAGAAATCGGAATACGGGATGAATTTTACTGCCCCGGATACTACCGGTTTGGTAAGAGGAACTATCGCTGTTGGAAGCGCGGGGGACATGGGTCCATCTCTATCCATCGGGCCATTGTTGAATCGTGCGATGTGTTCTTTTATAACCTCGGTCATAGATTGGGCATCGACCGTTTGTCCAGATATGCCCGAATGTTGGGTCTAGGCCAACTGACGGGCATCGAATTGCCGGGGGAGTCCCGCGGCCTGATTCCCGATGCTGAATGGAAAAAGAAAGCCCTGGGCGAGCCTTGGTATCCCGGGGAAACCATTTCCGCCTCCATTGGACAAGGATATATTCTCGTAACCCCAATCCAGATGGCTGTCCTGACTTCGGCATCCGCCAACGGCGGTCATCTGTACAGACCCATCATTGTCGAACGAGTGCTGGATACAAAAAACAAGTCTGTTCTGACGGCTGTTACAGAGATAAAAGGCACGACAGATTTGCAGCCCAAGAATCTGGAGATAATCCGCAGGGCCCTTCGAGGAGTGGTCCACGAACCTCGTGGAACCGGTTCGAGAAGCCGGTTGCCGGACATCGAGATAGGCGGTAAAACGGGTACCGCCCAGGTGACCAAGCTTCGAAACAGGGTTTCACGCGGGCAAAAGGAGTCCACACCTTACCAGTTTCGTGATCATGCGTGGTTTGTATGTTTTGCCCCGTGGAAAAATCCCGAAGTTGTCGTTGTGGTACTTGTCGAGCACGGTGGACATGGCGGCAGTGTGGCCGCCCCCATTGCAAAACAAATCCTGAAAAGATTCTTTCACTTGAAAAGGCTAAAGGATGATCGGCAGAAGGTTGCTTCAAAATATTGATTGGACGCTGCTATTGCTTTGCACCGCCGTGGCCGCCATCGGGATCATGAACCTTTACAGTGCATCCAGATCCCTGTTAAACGCAGATCAAACGCCGTACTACCTGAAACAACTCTACTGGTTTATTATCGGGCTGGTGATCCTGACCCTCATAGCGGCGGTGGACTATCACATCCTGGATACCGTCGCATATCCCTTGTATGGATTTTCCATCATTCTTCTCCTGCTGGTGATCTCTTTCGGGCAGGAAATTTCCGGCTCCCGCCGCTGGTTGCGGATAATGGGTTTTTCCATCCAGCCGTCCGAAATTATCAAGCTCACGATCATTTTCGCACTGGCACGCTACTTCCAGTATCACGATCAAATCGAACCTTACACCCTTCGCAATCTTTATGTGCCCCTTGCTCTTATCGCCGTTCCCGTCGTGCTGATCATCATCCAGCCGGATCTGGGAACATCTTTGTTGATCCTCTTTATAGCATTCACGGTGACCTTGTTCATGAAAGTCCACCCTGTGTCAATTTTGATTCTTGCGGGGATAAGCATGACCCTGGCTCCCGTGTTCTGGTACAACCTCAAGGATTATCAGAAAAAACGGGTCATGACATTTCTCGATCCTTCCCTGGACCCACTTGGTTCCGGTTATCACATCATCCAGTCCAAGATTGCCGTCGGCTCAGGCGGCCTCCTGGGCAAAGGGTTCATGAAGGGGACACAGACAAGGCTGCACTTCTTGCCCGAGCAGCATACCGATTTCGCCCTTTCCGTCTTGGCCGAGGAGTGGGGTTTCATAGGCAGTCTTGTTGTCCTGGTTCTTTTGTTGTTCATCATCCTCAAGGGTATCAGCATAGCGTATTACTCGCGTGACAGGCTCGGCGCCCTGGTTGCCATCGGCGTATCTTCCATGATATTCTGGCAGACCATCGTGAACGCCGGCATGGTGGTGGGCTTGCTCCCCGTGGTAGGGGCGCCGATGCCCTTCATCAGCTACGGTGGATCATCATATGTATGCGTCATGGCGGGCATCGGTTTGTTGATAAATATAAGGATGAGAAGATTTCGATTTTAATGTATTTGCCCTTGTCAAACGAGAATCAGTGTGCTAAAGGAAAAGAATAATCGGGAAGGTCCCGAAAAAGGAGAGCCATGGATATGATTGGGAAAAAGGACGAGAAAATGGGAAACGGAAAAGATGAAATAAGCGCATTTCTGGGCAAAGGGACGGAGTTTGAAGGCAAGCTTACCTTCGAAGGGACAGTCCAAATCGACGGGAAGTTTTCCGGAGAGATCTCTACACAGGGCACATTGATCATCGGCGAAAGTGCAAAAGTTCAAGCCGAAATCAATGCCAAGTCCATCATCATCAACGGTGAGGTCAAAGGAAACCTCTCGGCCAGCAGCAGGCTGGAGATCCATGCACCTGGAAAGCTTCTGGGAAATATTAAAACACCGGTGTTGGTGATTGATGAAGGGGTGATCTTCGAGGGAAATTGTCAGATGACTTCTCAGGTGCCCGAAGAAGCACGGACTCCTTTCATAAGCGGGGAATTCTTGGAAGAAGAAAAGGAAGAACTCGACGAGGAACCGAGCCCTGCCTAGTCCATATAACCAAAATTAAGGACCGATCTCCTGGCGATCTTTCGAACCGTGGACTTGTTTTTTTATGAGTTAGTCCTCAGGGGAAGAAGTGTGCGTCTCTCAGCACCGGAATGCTCTTACCGATCGCAAAGCCTTTCTCTTCCTGCCGGATTTTGTTTTATCACGTTTAAATCTAATCCTTGATCCTCTCGGTGCTGAAAGATGACAGCAGCCTTCGATCATTACCGCATTCACCAAACTTGTTTTAATGCCCTGTTGAAAAGGAGAACATCATGAGCGAGTTGAGAGTCCTGGTGGTCTCGCCGGAGGTGACACCGTTTGCCAAAACGGGCGGCATGGCCGACGTTTGCGGCTCTCTTCCGTTGTATTTGCGCAGTTTGGATTGCGACATACGGGTCTTTCTGCCCGGACATCGCTCGGTTCAACAAATCGCCTCCAGGGCTAGAATTCTCGGAAATGTGGAGCCTATTATCTGCGGGTTGCCCGTAAGAGGCACGATCCGAAACACGCGGCTGGAGAAGAAGGTAACCACTTACTTCGTGGAAAACGATGCCTTGTTCGACAGGGAATATCTTTACGGGACGCCCGAAGGGGATTACCCCGATAACCTGCAGCGCTTCACGTTTTTCGCCCGCAGCGCCTTTGAATTGTGCGCATTGGTGGATTTCTGGCCGCACGTCTTCCATTGCCACGATTGGCAGTCCGGTCTCATCCCGGTCTACCTGCGCACTATGTTCGCTGATCATCCCGAATTGAGCCACTCGGCCTCGGTGCTGACCATCCACAATCTGGCGTATCAAGGTCTTTTCCCTATGGATCTTTTTCCGTTGCTGGATATTCCCGAGCAATGGCGGGACGTTCGGGGGCTCGAGTTCTGGGGAAAACTCAATTTCCTGAAAGGTGCCATCCAATCGGCAAATGTAATCAATACCGTGAGCGAAAACTACAGCCGGGAAATCCAGACCGAGGAGTTAGGGTGCGGATTGGATGGCGTATTGAGGGACCGCAGGGATGATCTTTTCGGGATTCTCAATGGCACGGACTACACCGAATGGGACCCCCGGACAGATCCATATATCGCTGCACACTATACTTCCGAGAATCTGGAAGGCAAGGTCAGTTGCAAACGCGATTTGCTTGAGACCTTGGGCCTTCCTGAAGAGCTGATGACCCGTCCCGTGGTGGGCATGATCACACGCCTTGCGGCCCAGAAAGGGCTGGACATTGTAGCGGAATGTATCGATGAGATGCTGGCGTTGGAGGTAGGGTTCGTCTTGCTGGGGACGGGGGATCAGAAATATCATGAAATGTTCCAGCGGATAGGCGCTCGATTTCCGCAAAAGGCAGCCATTCGGCTGGGCTTTGATAACGAGCTGGCCCATAAAATCGAAGCGGGAAGCGACATTTTTCTCATGCCCTCACGCTATGAGCCATGCGGCCTTAATCAGATATACAGCCTTCGATACGGGACAATACCTCTGGTGCGCGCCACCGGTGGGCTGGACGACACGATCAGAGATTATGACCCCGCCACCGGCTCAGGAAACGGTTTCAAGTTCGAAGCTTATTCCGCCCGTGCCCTTATGCAACGGATGATATCTGTCCTGGAGCTTTACCGGAACCGCGCAGCATGGACGGATTTGATGCGCCGCGCGATGCGCGAAGAGTTTACCTGGGCTCGATCAGCATCGAAATACATGGATCTGTACCGGCTTGCACTCCAACAGCCACGGCATAGGGCCTGATCACCATAATGCAGGCGTGCAGTTCATCAATGGGCTGCAAAGACGATCAGGTTGCCGCGGCGCTCGTGTCCTGTTCCACCAAAACCAGATAGCCGGGGTTGTTCAGTACCGTGAAAGTGTGGTTCGTAGCCTCCAGATACCGGCGCACCCATCTGCGCAGTCGCTCCCCCGCCGGTGCCGATGAATCTCCATAAAAAACGAAGGGCAGAATCTTCTGTTCCTCTGGCGAAAGGCCATCGGCGATCCAGTGCAAATGGCCCCAACCAACATGCTTGAGGATGCGGATCATGTCCACAGGTTTTTGCTTGCCAATACGGAAATCCGCCCTCACTGCTGTGAGAACAGCACTCATAGCCATCGGGATATAGGGATTCATATCCGGCTTGTTCTGGTGCTCATGAAAAACATCGGCTGCAATCTTCATCAACCCCTTGAATGCTTCGTTGCCGAATGAATCGGGGCACGGTGCTGCGGTCAGGATGATTCCTCCGGGACGCACCGCATTATAAGCGGCATGAGTGGCCTTAACAGCCTGGTAAAGATTCACGCCCACATTTTTGGCCCCGGCGATGACCACATCGGGAGACCTCCGCACCTTCACGGTCCATACCTCCGGGATGGTACGAGCGGCCAACTTGTGCACAGCGAGAACCTCCCCGCCCTTGGAGAAAACCAGATCGCCATCGCTGTCCAGGATGCAGGCCGTGGTATAAACATGGGTCCTCTTTTTCCTGAGCGCATCCATCATGATTTGCACAATGGCCCGCTTTTTCTCGAACACCGGATTGTTATCGAGGTTTCCCAGCCGGACATTTTCCGCAAAGCCCGTATCGCTGAACATGTGCAGGTGTTCATGGGTGATGATCCGTTCCCCTGCCACACCGGGTAAAAAGGCCTTGGGCCCGCCCGCCACACCGGCAAAATAATGATTGTCGATATCCGTCAATGCCACCACGATTTCACACGCATACACCGTCCGGTCCATCTCTACAGGAATCCCATCCAGTTCGCCCACCACCACGTTGTTCTTGTCTGGATAATGGGTAACGACTTGCTCCTTGAACTTTTCATAGATTCCAATGCCAAAAATCTGGTCGAACTCTTTTCGGTTGGGTTCACGGTGGGTGCCGGTGGCAATCACCAGCTTTACCCGCTCCATGGGGACACCCCAACTGGACAGGAACTCCAGCAGGATGGGCAAAAATTTCCGCGTGTGGTGGTTGGGCCGTGTGTAGTCATCCACAATGATCCCTACATCCCCTCCGCGGTAATACTCCTTGCAGATGATTTCCAGAGAAGGACAATCGCCAACCGGCAGACTTGTCGCCCGCCTCAAGCCCTCCTCCCAACTCATTGCTGGAAGCTTGGGGGGGATCTGCAAGGGAATAAAACGATCAGACCGCTGTAACTGTGACGGAATAAAGTCGACAATAGCCTGATCCCCATAATCGAGCCTGATTTCTGATTCCATAGGTAATATCCTTTCCATGAACGCCTGTCATTTCTTGAAATTGATTCTCACGATTCAGGTCTTCAAAAAGTCGGTGACGCAAAACAACTTCCTGTTTGCCACTGCGGAAATCTCCTGTGAAAGCAAATTTTCCTTCCTAGTCACAAGCCCTGTATTTTCTCAGACTGCTGAGTGTTGAGGCGAAAAAATAAGAAGGACTTGGGAAAATTTCTCGAAGCGGGAAAACTATTAATAAGAAGTACGCGACTTTTTAAAACGATGGGGCGGATAAAGCAGCTCGAGGGCTTTGACCATGTCTATTGATCTTTGTAAACTCTATCACGTTATGCAGCTACGCATTATCTTATGCAACATTGTCTCCCTCGATAATGGACAGGGACTGTTTTAAAGAAATGTTCACAAGATTTTAGATTTTTTATTACAATATTTAATATTCATCTGTCAAGAAAAACAGCACAGCATGCGTATTTTTTTCTGGACACTTGATCCATTGCTATGCTATATACTAAATTCAGTATTTACAGATAGCAAGCATTTTTTCTATATTCGTCAAAAGCCGCTAAAACCATAGCGGCCGACTTTTTCACGTATTCCAAAAAGGTTCGCATGCTCAAACTTATTGTTCAACTACCATTGAAAAAGCCCCGGGAATTTCCGCTTACAAAGCGGAAAATCGTCATCGGGCGGGCAGCCGATAACGAAATTAGCATAGATGAGAAGATTGTTTCACGGAAGCATGCGGAAATAGTTCGAGAGGGAGAACATTATGTCCTGGTGGATCTGAACAGTCATAACGGCACATTTATAAATGATGTCCGAGTCTCCCGTTACATCCTGAGAGACCAGGATACCATACGTATCGGAACAGCCGCCATTAAATTTATAGACCAGATCTCAAGGCAGGTATCCCTGTCCGATGATCACATCCAGGATGAAAACCAAACCCTGGTGAAGTCCCTGTCTGAGGAGAATGTGATCTCGCCCCTTCGGGATCTGACGCCCATCATTGATACTACAACCGCTCAGGAGAAACAGGCCAGCATTACGCGTCAGGCATTGGCAGCCACCCTCCGGTTCGCGAAGGATCGGGCCAGTGAAAATTTAGAGAAAAATTATCGAAATCTTTTAATCCTCTATCAAATCGGCGAGACCATCAATTCCGTCACCAACCTTGAAGATCTGCTGGAAGTCATTATGGAGCTGGTGCTCCAGGTGGTGGAAGCGGAGCGCGGCTTCCTGCTGCTGCGAGATGAAGATATGGAAACTCTGGTTCCGAAAGTGATCCGTTACCGCGGGGTAAAGCCGCCGGATGAGAAGATCAGCCTGAGCCGCACCATCGTCAACCGTGTAATTCAAGAGCAGGTGGCTGTATTGACCGCCGATGCCAAGGTTGATTCCAGGTTTCAGGCCGGAGAAAGTATTCAGCTTTACGGCATCCGTTCGGCCATGTGTGTCCCTTTGTGGAGGCATCGGGACGATATCATCGGTGTACTGTTTCTGGATCGTACCAGTACCGACAAGCCTTTTACCGAGGACGATCTTGATCTTCTGTTCGCCATTGGCAACCAGGCTGCCATTGGGATTCAACAATCCCGGCTTCAGGAGAAAATCCGCCAGGAATTCCAGATGCGCAATAACCTTATGCGGTTCCACTCGCCCTCTGTTGTGGATATGCTCATGAAACAGAGCTACCAGGGAGGAGGAATTACCCTTGAGACACAGGAGCAGAAGGTTACCATCTTGTTCTCGGACATCATCGGGTTCACCAAAATTGCTGAAAGGCTCCAACCCACAGAAGTCGCCAATCTTTTAAACGATTACTTCAGCAAGATGACCGATATTATCTTCGAGTACGACGGAACACTGGATAAATACATAGGGGACGGTATCATGGCGGTCTTTGGCGCGCCTTTCACCCGAAAAGACGACGCCATGCGAGCCGTACTGGCGGCCAAAAAGATGCTCACGGAAAGAGAACAACTCATGCAGAAGCTCCCACCGGAACAGCGATTTGACATCCGCATCGGCATCAACACCGGCATGGTGGTGGTGGGTAATATCGGTTCCATCAGACGCCTGGATTACACCGTTCTCGGAGATGTGGTCAACGTAGCGGCCCGACTGGAGGAGTTGGCCCAGCCAAGTCAAATTCTCATCGGACCAGAAACCTACCAGGAAGTCAAGGACGTATTCACTACTGAAAGCGCGGGGAAAAAATCGCTCAAAGGCCGTGAGATGGAAATAGAAATTTTCCAGGTGCTTTGATGGTTCTCCGCGTCCGCATGATTCTTCTCTCCGGAAGAAGCTAAGTATATTCGAGTAATTACCCCTTGGAACATTTTGTGCTTTGTCCTATACTATGGTGTAAAAGTATTTGATACCAAGTTGCGTTCGTTTCAGTAACTCAAGGTGCCGTAATGAATTTTCTTGGGTTGTACATTCCCCTTTTCCTCCAACGTATGGGCCTGGTCTCCCCGCCCGTAAAGGGCTTGTTTGACCGCGATTTCATATGAGTACTTGATTTGTTGGAGATACTACCAAGGAAAATGACAGATATGCCAAAATTGAATGAACAAAAGAATATTGGAATGTCTCAAAGGGTGATGGGGCTCCCTCCATTCATCGTGATGGATGTTATGGAGCGCAGCGCGGAGCTTGAGATGCAGGGTTGTCATATCATTCATCTCGAAGTGGGCGAACCTGATTTCGATACCCCGCCCTGTATTATCGAGGCGGCGGAGCGTGCCATGCGAGACGGTGAAACCCATTACACCCACAGCCTGGGATTGCTTCCTCTCCGGGAGGCCATCTGCCGCCATTATCATCGCCAGTACGGCGTTACAATCACGCCCGACCGGGTGGGGGTGACCATGGGGTCATCACCGGCCTTCCTCCTGGTGCTTGGAGCCTTGGTGAATCCCGGTGATGAGGTCATTCTTTCGGATCCTCATTATTCATGTTATCCCAACTATCTGAGATTTCTTGAGGGGAAATCCGTCTTCGTGAACGTTCACGAAGAAGACGGCTTCCAGTATCGGCCGGAGGAAATTCTCCCGCGCATCAATCCTTCCACCCGGGCCGTGATAATCAACTCGCCGGCCAACCCCACGGGCAACCTGCTCTCTTCTGAACGCATGGCTCACATCGCCAACCTTGGCCCTATGATCATCTCCGACGAGATTTACCACGGCTTGGTGTACGAGGGCCGGGAGCACTCAATCCTGGAGTTCACTGACAGAGCCTTTATTATCAACGGATTCTCCAAAGCGTTCGCCATGACCGGCTGGCGGCTGGGATACATCATCATGCCGGAAGAATTCAAGCGACCCATCCAGAAAATGCTCCAGAACTTTTTTATCTCTCCCAATGCCTTTGTTCAGAGGGCCGGCATCACCGCCCTTGACGAATGCGAGGCGGATGTGGAGCGGATGCGGAGCATCTACGATCAGCGGCGCAAGCTCATGATCAGCCGCCTGAAAGAGATGGGGTTCGGAATCACCGTCGAACCCACGGGGGCCTTCTACGTGCTGGCCAGCGCGCGCCGGTTCACCGATGATTCGTATCGACTGGCTTTCGATATCCTGGAAAACGCCCACGTCGGCGTAGCACCGGGCATCGACTTCGGCCAGAACGCCGAAGGCTACCTGCGTTTCTCCTACGCCACCTCTCTTGAGAACATAGAGGAAGGGATGGGTCGCATTCGGGCCTATTTACAAAAGCAGTTTCCATGAAAATCGTCTCTGCGAGGTTTCTGACCAGCGCCGTTAACCCATCTCAGTGCCCAAGCACACGCTTGCCCGAAGTGGCCTTTGCCGGCCGATCCAACGTGGGCAAATCTTCCCTGATCAACGCCCTGCTGGGTCGAAAGGGCCTGGTGAAAACCAGTTCTTCGCCGGGACGGACCCAGACGCTGAACTTTTTCGAGGTCAACGGCGCATTCGTCTTCGTGGACCTGCCGGGGTATGGTTACGCCAAGGTCCCTGAGGCAGTCCGACGCAGGTGGCGACCCATGGTTGAGAGCTACCTGTCGGAGAGGACGGAGTTACGAGGGGTTGTGGTGATCATGGACATTCGTCGCGGGCCCGCGGAAGGAGACATGCAATTGCTGGAATGGCTGGCCCATAAAAATGTCGCGTCCATTCCCGTGTTGACCAAGGTCGATAAACTCCCACAGCCGCGACGGATGCAGCAGCTAAAGCTTATACTTCCACGGATCCAGCACACAAGCGATGAGCCTGTGTTATTTTCCGCCGTAACCGGAGAGGGGAAAAAAGGGTTGTGGAATAAGCTTTACCATTTGCTCCGCCAGTGGAACTCCCTGGGAGACTGTCAATAATCATATCTGGCCTTCATCCCATGATCACTGACTTGTTGATATCTGGTGCGTATCTCCTGGAAGCTAAACGAGTAACCTGAGTGGCAGGGGCAAGAATTATTCCTGCCCGAAAGGTTGTGTACCTGATTGGGGCTGCATTAATTCCTATTCTATCGGGAGGAAATGGATGACAGAAACAATAAGCAGACGACTTCCCCTTCTGGATCGATTTTTGACTTTGTGGATCTTCCTGGCCATGTTTGTGGGTGTGACCTGGGGGTATTTCTTCCCAGGGGTTCGGGAGGTGATCAATTATTTTCAGGTCGACACCACCAACATCCCCATTGCTATCGGGCTGATTCTGATGATGTATCCACCTCTGGCCAAGGTGAAATATGAACAATTAGGCCAGGTTTTTCGTAACGTTAAAGTTCTGGCCCTCTCCCTCGTTCAAAACTGGGTCATCGGTCCCATCCTGATGTTTCTTCTTGCTGTCACCTTCCTTTCGGGACAACACGAATACATGGTGGGCCTGATCCTGATTGGTCTGGCCCGCTGTATTGCCATGGTCATCGTCTGGAATGACCTGGCATCCGGAGACAGGGAATACTGCGCAGGACTTGTGGCCTTTAACTCTATCTTTCAGGTCCTGTTTTTCTCTGTCTATGCCTACATCTTTATTACGGTAATTCCTCAATGGCTTGGATTGAAGGGAGCGGTGGTAGATATATCCATCGGCCAGATCGCCGAAAGCGTTTTCATATACCTTGGGATACCCTTTATCGGTGGGATCATCACGCGTGTGATAGGGCTGAAAGCAAAGGGGCGGGAGTGGTATGAGGAAAAGTTCATCCCCAGGATCAGTCCCATCACCCTGATTGCTTTGCTTTTCACCATTTTAGTAATGTTTTCCCTCAAAGGCGAATACATTATCCAACTTCCACTGGACGTTTTCCGGGTGGCGATTCCGCTGTGTGTCTACTTTGTGATCATGTTCTTTGTCTCCTTCTATCTTTCCATGAAGGTGGGAGCCACGTACGAGCAATCGACTTCCCTGAGCTTCACGGCGGCGTCCAATAATTTTGAACTGGCCATTGCCGTGGCCGTGGCCGTCTTTGGGATAGACTCCGGACAGGCCTTCGCTGCAGTCATAGGTCCGCTGGTAGAAGTACCGGTGTTGATCAGTCTGGTCAATGTAGCCCTCTGGTTTAAGAGAAAGTATTTTCCTTTTGCGATGGAGACGCCCACCGGAATCTGCCATGTGACTTGCAAGCCTTAATGGAGGAAGGCTGTGTTACTTAAAAACTATACCAGAGACAAATCTTCATACCAGATGCAATCCAAGTTTTCAATCTCTGGAATGTATTGCGCACCTGGACAAAGATATCAAAGAGGTATTCCACCATCTTAATGCCGTGCTTGGTGGCTTTGAGTATTTTAAGAATCCGCCTGCTGTGATGTTCAACTCGTTTTCAACTGTCGAAAATGAGTTTGACGTATAACTCCTGATTATTGCAAAACACTCCTTGATTCGGTTGGTAATCCGATTGGATCATTGCCGGTGATCCGATCCAGCCTTCGCCCTCACCCCAGGAAATGTTTCATCCATGCTTTAACGATACCTTCGTATTCTTTCACGATCATGACGGATGTTCTGGAATGGCGGGCGAGTTTTTCCGGAATGGTGCCTTTAAACAGGTAGGTGAGAAAACCCTCCCTGGTGGCGCCGATGACAACCAGGTCATAATCGTTGGATTCCTTAATCAACGCGGCGGGTATTGACCTGGCGCTGATGAGCTTCCCGGTAGCCATCCCAGGCATAAAATCCGACTTGATCTGATCGACGATTGACTGGGACCTCTCGCGGGTTTCGGAATCGGTTTCAGGTGATAACACACAAACGGTATCCACGCCGGCGTTCAGTTCCTGCGCGATGGTAGAAGTAAATTTCGCTGCAAGACGTGCATTGGGCCTTCCAGCGGTGGGTAATAAAATTTTCTTGATAGCTTTTTCCGCTCCGAACTTCACCACAATCAGGTTGCAGGGCGCATACTTCATAAGGTGATCCGTGATCTCGCCCATGATCTTTTCCTTGGACGTGGTAAACCCTTTCCATCCCATCAGAACAATATCCGCCCTTTCTTTTCTGGCCGTATCTATGATTCCCTCGGCTGCGTCGTGAGCTACTTTAATGGTGGTTCGCAGCGTGATCCCCTTTGCCCTGGCGTAATCCGCTGCCTTTCTGAGCAAGGGCCGGTGGTTATGCACGTAGCGGATGCCGTCGACTAAGGGCAGGGTCTTGGGGACGCTCACGATGGTGGCGGCAATGATTTCTCCATTATTGGCTTTCGCCAGCGGGATGGCCAGTTCCAACAGCCGAGGAACATTATCCGGATTGCTCAGGGGGACCATAACGCTGAAACGATCCCTCACGAAGTCCGGTACAGTGCTTTCCACTTGCATGAGCTCATCTTGTTTGGCTACATTCGAAAAGAATAAATAGTAGACAACAATGCTCATCAGTATCCAGCCTATACTGATATACCAGGTGCGGGGGTCGTATGTATACTGATACATCGCCAGTGCCAGAGAACAAAACAAGCCGGCCAGCGGTGTCAATGGATAAAGCGGGACAGAGTAACGTCTTTTGAGTTCAAGGTTTTTCCGTCGCGAGACAATGACGGACAGGTTGACCATGGAGAAAACCAGCAAAAAGAGCGTGCTGGCCGCAGAACCCACGACCTCGATGGGAAAGAAAGATCCCATGGCAAGCAACAGGATTCCCGTCGAAAGAACGGCCACGTGCGGCGTCCTGAACTTGTGATGAATCATTCCCACCACTTCCGGAAGCCATCGGTCCCTGCCCAGCGAAAAGGCGACCCTCGAACCGGCCAGGATCGTGGCATTCAGGGCCGAAATGGTGGACAACAGCCCTCCGAACAGGATAATGAAAACTCCGAAACGTGGCATGAATTGCTCAGAGGCGCGTATAATTGCCGTCTCTTTGTATGTTCCCAGAAATTCCCAGGAGGATATCCCCTGGGGGCGAATAGCCCCTAAGGAGACAAACACGATCAAAAGGTATATCAGGGTGGAAATCCCTAGGGCTATGAAAATGGCACGCGGAATGTTCTTCTCGGGCTCGATTACCTCCTCGCCCACAGTGGAGATCAGGTCATACCCCTGAAAGGCGATAAAGGTCAGACCCATCGCTGTAATCATCCCTCCAAATCCCCGGGGAAACATAGGGCTGAAGTTTGCCATGGTCTCAGCAGGCGTACGGAAAATCTCCGTGAGGCCGAAAATGATAAAAATGCCGAGAACGATTATCTTCCCCATGACCATAATGTTCTCGGACTTGCCCGTGAAAAAGACCCCCCTGACGTTGATCCAAATGAACAGCGCCCCGATGGACAGCGTCAGGATGGCCCGCGTCCAATAAAGGCCTAACAGGTTGAGGGCGGCCTGGGTAGACATAGAAAAGTATTTCTGGACGAACTCGAGAAAGTAAGCCGAGAAACCGTTGGCATAAAGGGAGCAAGCCACGATGTATGCAAACCACAAGACCCATCCCATGGCAAATCCCAGGGTGGCAGGCATGGCCCTTTTTATATATGTGTAACCGCCCCCGGCCTCAGGGATGGCCGATGCGAGCTCAGCGTAACTCATTGCAGTAAATAGCGTAACGATGCCGTTGAAAAAGAAAGCAAGGAGAGAAGAAGGGCCTGCCTCTCCGGCTGCAATCCCGGTGAGCACAAAAACTCCTGCACCGATCATTCCCCCGACGCCGATCATGCTGGCGTCGAAACATCCAAGCTCTCGCGCAAAGCTGATTTCCTCCACCGGGTGCTTGTTTCCGACGTTGTTCTTTGCGGCCATTCGTTCCTCTCAACATCAAGGAAAATGTATTGGCGTACGATCAGATAGAAAATGTCTCATGACTGTGACATGGGCTGTGTCCGAAATACCTTTGCATTATTATCCCCTCAGCCCCCCGCTTGCGGGGGAGTGCCAGTATGACGGGGTTCTAACAGCAGGGAGCGCTCTGTGCCCTCACAAAATCCCCACTCACCTCCACCCTTTCCCCCCTGAAATAGGAAGAGGGAGGCGTTGAAGTTCCGTAAGCCATCACCATTTTCATGCTTCGCGGGTGCAGCCCCTGAATGACAATTACTTTGGAATTAAAATTAAAACGAACCAAGCTGGCAAGGTTTAATCCGGAGGCCCAATTTTTCGCATGCCGCCGTGACGCCCATCTTGGGCATACCGAACCGCTGTGCAATTTCCCAGGCTGCAGCACACGGCAGCTTGTCATTGACCAGCCGCTCTTGAAGGGCATCCGCCAGTTCGACCGACACCGATTGCGCGGGTTTGACGGTCAACCGTTTCCCTTCAACGTGTCCGAAAAGGCCCAACTGGCACTTGGATATTTTGACTTCCAGAAGATCCGCTGCGCGGCCCACTTCCGCCGGCGTAGACCCGAGTTCTTCCACGATGCGAAATGCCGATTCGCACGGCAATCGTCCAGCCGAAGCTCGGGCCTGTATAGTTTCCGCGATGCGGGGTTCCGGTGGCTCAGTGGTTCCATGCTTCCCAGCATAATGTTCTGCATCTTTGTGAGTCATCATATTTTTCTTTCTCCGCCAAGGGTTCTTTTCCCGAAAAACTTCAAATTTTAACTATTATACCCGCAATGTACCGTCTGTTCAAGTGTGCAGGGCATCGGTGGTTTTTACCTGACATTTTTTTTGTTATATGCTATATAAAGTCAACAATTGGCGGGAAAATCTTTACGGGAGGCCGCGTCGAGGAGATATTTTCGTGATTCGCCGGCGCGGGCTGTGAAAGGAAGCACCTGAAGGGATTTTACTACATAAGGGAGGTCTCAAATGTTCAATCCAGACAGCGTGTTTGAGTTCTCATTGAACCACTTCATCAAATTTGGAGCCGGCGCGGCCGAGGAAATCGGCTATGAGGTTACAAAGGCTGGCGGAACAAAAGCGTTGATAGTGACGGACAGGGGCGTTAAGGAGGCGGGGCTTTTACAGACGATTACGGAGCCCCTTGAACACGATGGAATCCTCTTCGATGTGTTCGACTCAATAATTCCTGAACCCACCGATGCCACATTTATGGAGTGCGTTACGTATGCCCGGAGGGGTAAATACGATGTCATCATCGGGCTAGG
This sequence comes from Deltaproteobacteria bacterium, assembly GCA_019310535.1. GTDB lineage: Bacteria > Desulfobacterota > JAFDED01 > JAFDED01 > JAFDED01 > JAFDED01. Next base: position 6,451 of record JAFDED010000033.1, on the reverse strand, counting down.
GGGCGGCAGTTCCATTGACGTGGCCAAGACTACCGGTATTCTGTTGAAACACGGTGGAGAGCTGATCGAGTATATTGCGCCGCCCACAGGCGGGGGCAGGCCGATACCGGGTCCCGGTATTCCGGTCATCGGGTGTCCCACTACAGCGGGCACCGGATCCGAAGTCTCACCGGCATCGGTGATCTCCCTGAAGGACGAAAAGCTCAAGGTGGGCATTTCCAGTCCTTATCAGCGCCCCGTCCTGGCTCTTGTCGATCCCTGCCTGTGTGTCAGCATGTCGCCCGCAATCACCGCGTTCACGGGCATGGATGCCCTCTCCCACGCCATCGAGTGCTATGTTACGCGAAAGTTCGACCGAAAAGCAAAACCCGACTCTCCAGGCAAACGGCCCGTGTACGGCGGCTCCAATCCTTTCACGGATGTCATCGCCCTGAAGGCCGTCGAGCTGGTTTCCGAGAACCTGCGCAGGGCCTGCGACAATGGGGAAGACCTCGATGCCCGGTGGGGGATGTCCCTGGCCAGCCTGCTGGCCGGCATCGCATTCACCAACTCAGGACTCGGCCTGGTACATGCCATGGCATTGAGCCTTGGGGGCAAGTTTCCTCTATCGCACGGCGAGGCTGTGGCCACCTTGCTGCCGGCGGTAATGGAGTATAACGCGTGCAGTGATTTCAGTAAGTTTGCAGACATCGCCAGCGTTATGGGAGAGGACACTCTCGGGATGGGGAGAAGCGATGCGGCAATGATGGCGGCCCGTGCGGTCAAGAAACTCGCAGATGACATCGGGATCCCCGCAGGCCTGAAAGCCTTCGGCGTGAAAGAAAAAGACATCCCCCTCCTGGCGGAGGGCACATTGAAAATCCAGCGTCTCCTGGTGGGGAATCCCCGCAAGGTGAGTCGTGCGGAGCAGGTGGAAGAGGTTCTGAAAAAATTGTTTTAATCCGGACATCCGGTCATTCGTGAACTTGAGACCACATTCGGTAATGAGTACAAGGAAAAGGGAGTCATGAATTCTGAAAAAGTATTGCAGTGGAAACGCGATTGCATTGAGGCCAGGGAGCTTGTCATCCGGGGCGGCCACAAGTCCGGCGCCGGTCATGCCGGTGGTTCGTTGTCGGCCATTGAGATTTTCCGGGGATGCCTGGCCGCCATGAAATTCGACCCGCAAAAGCCGGAATCGGAGGACAGCGATTGGCTGGTGCTCTCCAAGGGCCATGCCTGCCTGGGATGGTATGCGGTGCTGGCACAGCAGGGATACATCACCGTCGATGAGCTCCTGACCTTTGAGCGATTGGACAGCCGTCTTCAGGGGCACATCGACCGGAGCCATTTTTATCCATATGCCCGAATCTCCACCGGCTCCCTGGGACAGGGGCTTTCCGCCGGCATCGGGATGCGATTGAGCATGATGAGAAAAAATCGCCCCGGCAGAGTGGTGGTGATTCTCGGGGATGGCGAGTGCCAGGAGGGGATGGTACTGGAGGCTGCCATGTTCGCGGGCTTCCATAAGCTGAGAGGGCTGGTGGCCGTCATTGACGACAACAAGCTCCAGCTCGTCGGCAAAACAGACGATGTTCTCAGCATAAAGCCGACGAGAAAGGTCTGGGAATCCTTCGGGTGGGAGACTATGGAGATTGACGGACATGACATTCAACAGGTGGTGAGCGCCCTGGAGACCGGCCTGGAGAACCGGGAGAAACCCGTGCTCATCGTGGCCAATACGGTGAAGGGAAAAGGAATATCCTTTATGGAGGACAATTTCCTGTGGCACCACCGTGCACCCAACGACCAGGAAAAAGAACAGGCTCTGGAGGAGCTGAAGCAGGCGCGTCTGGAGTTGATGAAGGGGGCTGAATAGATGGATGAGACAAGGCGGAACGAACTGGCGGCGACTGAGCATCGGCGGGTCTTCGGCGAGACCCTGGTGGAGATAGGCAGGGAAAACGAGAAGCTTGTGGTTCTGGATTGCGATGTGGCGACCTCCACAGGGTCCGCGGTCTTTCGGGACCAGTTGCCTCAGCGGTTTTACCAGATAGGAATCGCCGAGCAGAACGCCACGGGTATGCTCGCCGGCATGATAACCCAGGGAGACATTCCCGTCCTCTGCATCTTTTCCTTTCTGGCCGCTTCCCGGGCCGTGGATCCCTGGATAGTCCAGGTTGCCCATGACAACATGCACGGAATCATGGCCGGCTCGTGCGGCGGCATCGACATGTACGTCACCGGGGCATCCCATCAGCCGGATTGGGATCTTGGCGTCATGCGCTCCATCCCCAACGTTACGGTGATAGTGCCGGGCGACGTCGTTGAGCTCAAGCATGCCTTGCGGGCCGCAGTGGAAGACGTTGAAGGCCCGGTATACTTTCGATATGCCCGGTCGGCCCACCCGGTGGTCTTCGACGACGACTATCGGTTCCGGGTGGGAAAGGGGATATTTGTCCGGGAGGGAACGGATGTCTGCCTGGTGAGCACCGGGACCATGGTATCGCGGGCCGTGCAGGCTGCGGACATGCTGCAGGAAAAAGGGATCCGTGTGGGAATTCTGCACTTGCCCACCATCAAGCCCGTCGACAAAGACGCCCTCATCCGTGCGGCCAATGAGACCGGAGCGCTGGTCACCATGGAAAACCACGGCATCATCGGAGGCCTGGGGAGCGTCGTCAGCGAGGTGCTCTCCGAGCACTCACCCGTGCCCCTGAGAAGGGTCGGCATCCGGGACCAGTTCGTCTATTCGGCCCACAAGGCGGAAGACCTGTATGTGCGCTACCGGATGACTCCGAAGGACATCGTTGAAACGGCGGAAGAGGTGCTAAAAATGAAGAAATAGGTATTGTGCCTGACTCCGCGGCTGTACATTATATATATTCAAGGAACCACTGAAAGATAGCCTCTCATAGGGAACCTGTATCTCGGGAATATGTGATCCATCTCAAAAGACGGGGGCAACTGCTCGCCGCAATAGGCACAGGTATTACTAAATTCCGCTTTTAGCATCTTACGGGTATCACCATCATAGGTTAACCCCGGTACATAATGGTTGAGGGAATAGGCTTCTCATAGTCTGAGGCGCATAATTTATTCAAATGTCAGGAATAACCTTTACATCTACTCCTTCTCCGGCTCCAGCAGTATTTTGACTCCTTTCTTGTTTTCGAAGGTGTGAAAAGCCTCCTCCCACTGGGATAGGGGCATGACGTGGCTCACCAGTGGGCGGGTATCGACCTTGCCCCTGGTCACCAGGTTCAGGGCCCGCTCCCAGGCGGGCCATTTCTGGCCCGCTGCACCCCTGACCTTGAGCCCCCTGTAAGCGATCTGCGCCAGATCAACCTCGAAGGGCTTGTCAGCAAGTCCGATCTGGGTGTACTTGCCCATGCGGCGGGTGAGCCGAAACCCCTGCCGGGCTGCGGATGGAGCCCCGCTGCATTCCAGGAAGATATCGGCTCCATGGCCGCCCGAGAGCCGGAGGATGTGTTCTACGATATCCGTTTCGTCGATTATCAGGGCTTCATCGGCCCCCAGACGCTTTGCCAGTTCCAGTCTGTGCCGGTCCTGGGCCGTACCGTAAATAACGGTATATGCCCCTGCGGCTTTTGCCAGTTGGAGAGAGAGGATTCCTATGGTTCCAGGTCCGGCCACCACAACCAGATCGCCCGAAAGGACCTTGGTGATCTCCGTCACCGTCACGACGCAACATGCCAGTGGTTCGATCAACACCCCCGCATGAAAGTCGATATTGTCCGGCAGACGGTGAACGCGGCTTTCATGGATGAGGATGTAGCTGGTGAAGCATCCGTTGTCGTACATGCCGATGACCTTCCGCTCAATACAGTGGTTGTAACATCCCTGACGGCAGGGGATACACGTGCCGCAGTGGTAACTGGTGGTCTCGCATACAACACGGTCTCCCGCCTTCCATCCCTGCACTCCCTCCCCCACAGCCGAGATAATCCCGCTGAACTCGTGGCCCATGATAACAGGGGTTCTGAGTTTGAACTGAAGCGTATTGTGATACAAGTGAAGCTCCGAACCGCATACCCCCGCCGCTTTCACTTCGGCCACTACATAACCAGGTTTGGGGCGCGGCTCCTCGACGTCCCTCAACTCCACATTTCCTACACCCGGTGCGTACTTGACCACAGCTTTCATCATCCATCCCCTCGTTTTTATATGAAAAAAATAACTCTATAAAATTCAGCGTATCATCACTTTCCGGCTCACCCTCATGTTTATTGAGACACCGGCGCGGCGGAATCGCTCTTCTGTCCGGTTTCCAGCAGGCCCAGCTTATCCTCCACGTTGTCCTTCACCCAGTGGGGATCCCACCACTCCACAGGGTTGACGTATACCCCGGATACCAGGATGCTGAAGTGGAGGTGGTCTCCGCCGGCCAGGCCCGTGGCTCCTGTGAGTCCCAGGGGCTGTCCCTTCTGCACCTCTTGACCTGGCGCAAGGTCCATCCTGCTCAGGTGCGAGTACATGCTGACCAGCCCGCAGCCGTGGTCCACCATAACGGTGTTGCCATAAATCCCGAGTTCCCCCGCGAAAACCACTCTCCCACCATTGGCCGCCTTCACCACGCTCATGGCCAGGGAGGCCAGGTCCTCGCCGAGATGCACCTGGCGGTCGATCTCCCTGCCCTCATTGAAGTAAACCCGGTGGTCCGCAAACCGGGCCATGGGCTTGGCGTTGTCCATGCGGAGAAAAGGACCGGACCACATTATCTTGGGAACTGTATCCCGGCTTAACTCACTAATCTTTTGCTCGTTCGCCTTGCGAAGTTCCCTGTTTACCCGAAGGAAGACCTCCAGCGGATTCCCCTTCAACCCGGGGTCCCTCTCCATGAAATACGGCATGACGCGCCGCAGGAAACCCCCGCTCACCCGAATGGCATCGCTGCGGAATTTCCTGGGTTTGATACGGTATTGGAAAGAGGTATGGGAGCGGTTTCCGGCCTTGTCCTCCGCTACAAGGCCAATGGGGGTCTGCGGTGAAGCATCGTAAGGAACGGCAAAGAAAGACACGTATCCCCGGTCGTCCACCGGGAAACCCGGGAACAAGAGTTCGCCCACTTTAACCCCGCTTCTGGCCAGTTTCTCCGAAGCCCGGTACACTACCAGTCCCGCACCGCCCTGGTTTATATAATGAAACCGACTCAGCACTCCCACCGAAGGGGGCCGGGTGTCTATTGTGAAGCGGGCTTCAAGCATTTTCGGATTTCCGCCCCGTCTCCATGAGCGATCCCTGGCCTCCACCCTCAAGAGAACCTCCCCCTCTTGAAGGCCTAAAGAGCGAGGGTTCACCTTCAGGGTCTTTTGGACCCGGTGAGTGCCCGAAGGGTATGTCTCAGCAAGCAGAGTGAAAGTCCCTCCCTCCTGGATGAGTTCCGCCCGAATTTCCCTGAGACCGGCAACGCGATCCTCGCACAGGAGAGTAAAGGAAGCTTCTTTTCCCACAATTTCAGGTGTCGGGGAGATGTTCAGTGTGGGTGGGTCTTCTTCCAGCCTGGGGTAGAGAAAAAAACCGCCGGCTACGGCAATAAGACCCAGAAGGGCCAAGACTATAATAAAACGCAGCTTCATATCCTCGATTATTCAGCAGCCTGGCAGCGCCAGGCCGATTCCCTTTCTCATAGGTTTTTCGCTCCCGGTATATATTGATCAGCGCTCTTAACAATTAAGAAACCCAACAAATCGATGGTAAGATACCAGATTCGATTCTCAAAATCAAATTTTTCCGAGATCCATCCGATTTATCTGTTGCGGGCTTAGAAGTTGATTTCTGTAAATATATTGATGAAAGGCCTTTTTAGCACCATAACTAGTGTCCATCCGGAAACTACAAAAATTTATTCTCAACTTTTATGGTAAAAAATTGAAGATGGATAATATGGCTAGTGATATCATTAACTTATTTTATAAAAGAACCCTTCTCTCCTCACATGAAAAAAGAAAAAGCGGGGTTTCCGGATGAACACTAACTATAAAATTCGTGCTTTTTCCGGCAGAAAATATGCTCTTTCATGCAGGATGATGTGCTGCCAGATCAGGTATGATCACGAGTTCTTTAAGTTTCAGGCCAGTTGCTATGACCTGACAGCCAAGTTTTGTAAGGTAATATTTGTACGTATGTCCAATGCTTTATTCGCGAAAACGTTTCAGTATCCGGGAGACCTTGGCGCTGGTTTTCCCCAAGAGCTTGGTGCGCAGGTTTTTGTTCTGGAAACCGCTGATCGTGGAGTTTTCTGCCAAGGAAGGTGACTATGTTTTCGGGCTTGACGGTGTGGATAGCCGCGCGTGTCAGGTGGGAGTAAATTGCTTGCAGCTCTGTTTGGCGTTTAATACTAAGTTGCAATCTAATATAAACTAATATATAATTTCCTCTGGTATATAACAATAACCGGAGGGAATTATGCGCAAACCACGTTCCATTGGAGAAGAGCAGAAGGCCGTTT
>JAFDED010000032.1 GCA_019310535.1 Deltaproteobacteria bacterium | reverse complement strand
AAAACAGGATCTCTTCTTTCCCCAGCGTCCATTAATCTTGAGCTGCGCATATTGAAGCACATCCTAAATGTAGCCAAGAAGAAATATAAATTCATAAAAGATATTCCCGATATTGAAATGTTAAAGACCGATAAGCGCAGCATCCACAAGAAAATCCTGATGCCCGACCAGTTACGCCGTCTGCTTGACGTGGCGGAAAAGCGAGCCCCCCATGTCAGGTCGCAATTGATCCTGGGCGCAGCCACTGGAGCCCGACGAGGAGAGGTGATGCGGCTCAAATTTTGTGATTTCAACCTCAGCATACCTGGAAACGAATATGTGATCATAGTTTCAGAGCCTGACAGGAAGCGAAAGACGCGCAGGGAAAATCGGGTGGAGCTGCCGGGCTGGGCGGTTGAGGAGGTGCGATACCTGTGGCAGTGGTGGCATGATCCGCTCACTGGAAAGCGTTACGAACGAAATGAAGGACAGCGTGGGTATTTGTTTTGTAAAAAAGACGGAAGCCCCTTCAGAGTCGATGCCGATACTGTATTTGTTTTGTAAAAAAGACGGAAGCCCCTTCAGAGTCGATGCCGATACTGCATGGAATGGGATTCGAGAAGAGGCAGGGCTTAAATGGTTTAAATTTGAATGGCTGCGCGATTCTTATGTCTCTTGGCTGGCCCTTGGAAATGTGCACCCGAAAGTGGCGCAGGAACTGGTGGGGCACAGCGAAATAAAGGTAACCATGGAAATTTATACCGAGATCCAGAGGGAGCAGCACAGGCAGGCAGTAAACTCTTTGCCCGTGTTTAAACCGTCAGGCAAAGATGAAACGACAGGGTCAGAATGATTGCGAATCACGGAATAATTGCGGAATAATTAAATTAGGAATTTATTCGGGAAATGTAATACTCCAATATTATTTATTGAATTGGAGCCGACGGGGAGGGTTGAACTCCCGACCTACTGATTACGAATCAGCCGCTCTGCCACTGAGCTACGTCGGCTTTCCAGGAAAACGAAATATCATTTATTCGCCGCGTTGTCAATGGCATTTCAAATTAATTTCTTTTGAAGCAAACGAACCTGTCCCCCTACAGGCACAAATCGCCTTGTCACTATTCACCTTGACTTTTTAGACGGGTCCCTCCACTATTTCTGCCTGCTCTTTTGATTGATTGATACATGAAGATCGCCAGGCTGTCTATCAATGTCGAGGGAAAAAGATCCTTCCCATAAAGCGCGGCGACAAAAACTTACTCTTGGGATAGAGGTTACCGATGATGCCTGCCAGGATGTCTGAACTCCTCTTGTCCCTGGCTATACGGGAGAATGCCAGATCAATAAGCGGCTTCCGTGCGAGCCAGGGTCTCAGTCGGAGCCCGGTCCTCAGGTTCCAACCAAAGTCCCGGCGCCAACCGGCTTCATATCCCCAGAGAGCAGCTCTGGAAACATCTCTGCTGCGCAGGGCCTCCAGGGACTGGGCCGCGGCCATCTCCCCGCTGCGCAGGGCATAATAAATCCCTTCCCCGGTGAGCGGGTCCACGAACCCCGCTGCGTCTCCCGCCACGATCAGGCCGTCCGCCACTGTCCCGCCGAAGCGCGGCCCCATGGGCAACAGCCCTCCCCGGAGGGACCCGTCCTGTCGGGCCCGGCGCAGCCTCCCTCCGGAGCACATATGGCTTTCGACAAATCGTTTGAAGAGGCTTCTCATGCCGGGGACGCTTGCATGGAGCAGGGATCCTATGCCCACGTTGGCGCGCTCAGGCCCCAGTGGAAATATCCATGCATATCCCGCGGCGGAAAACGGGAAGAATGTGATCTCGGGATAGCCGGGCCTCAGGCCCTCAACACCATCGAAGTAAGCTCTGACCGCTGCGCACCAATTCCTCTCATGACGCATCATAGGGACGGAATTTCTTTCCGCCCGTCTAGAAAGGCAACCGCCCTCATCAGACCTTATCATCGAGAGGCCGCCGTCGGCCCTTACTATCAGCCTCGCTCGAACTTCGCGGCCGTCCGCCGACCGGATCAGCCCGGCTTGCCCAGCCGATGGGATCATCTCTACCGCCCGAAACCCTTCCATAAGCCGTGCCCCAAGTTCCTGGGCCCGCTGCACCAGCATGTGATCCAGCACCTTCCGCGGAACATTGTAGCCGTATGGCCGCAGACCGTCCACCACAGGAGAATCGCAGCGGAATGATTCCCCACGGGGAGATGTCAGAATAAAGCCGTGGCCCTGATGAAAGCCCCCGGACTCTATGATCTCCAGCAGCCCCAGGCGCTCCAGCACGTTCAGCGCCGGAGATGTTACACCGTCGCCGCAGGCCTTGTCTCGGGGAAATCGGCATCGGTCCAGCAATACGACTCGCAAGCCTTCGCGGGCAGCGAACGCCGCCGTGCAGCTCCCCGCCGGTCCCGCTCCCGCCACGGCCAGGTCAAATATCATAATTTCCGCCTGCCGCTCAGCACAGTGGCCACCCCTGCAGTCAGATGCCGGTGATGAATGTCCTCAAAGCCCACTTTCGTCATCAGGTTGCTGAACTCTTCCAGCGAAAGGAATTTCCTCACCGAGCGGTGGAGATATTCATAGGCATTGGAGTCCTCAGCGATCCATCGTCCGACCAGGGGGATTAGGTATCGGGCATATGTAGCATAAAAAGCGCGAGGTATCCAATGCCGAGGGCGAAAAAAGTCCAGAATCGTGCAGCACCCACCGCGCCGCATAACCCGGGCAACCTCATGCATACCCTTTTCTACGTCCGCCAGGTTGCGCATGCCAAACGCGCACATGACAGCATCAAAACTTCCATCCGCAAAAGGCATGTCCAGGGCGTCGCCTTCAACCATAATGATGCGAGAATTACCACCGGACTTTTTATTGACCCGCTCCAGCAATTCCCTGCAGAAGTCCAGCCCCACCACTTTTCCCTCCTGGTGCTCTCTCACCCATGCCAGGGCCATGTCGCCGCTCCCTATGCAGAGATCAAGAGCCCTATGACCCGGCCCGCACGCCATTGCCGCCTTCTTGCGCCAAAGGATATCCAGGTTTGCGCTCAGCAGGTGGTTCATCAAGTCGTACCGGCCGGCGATGCGGGCAAACATGCGGCGCACCTCCCGGGAATGCCGCTCATTAATACCATTTTGCATTATTCGATTGTTGCCTCTCAACGATAAGTCATAAGCCACAGACAAAGAGATATATTGATCCATGAATCACATAAATTGCTGTCACTAAATTGTTGGCTCTCCTTCCTCTCCACTTTCTTCTGATGCGTATTCCTTGAGCTTCAGGAACAGTGTGCGTCGTGTAATGCCCAGGCGTCGGGCGGCTTCGCTCTTGTTGCCGCCCGTGGCCTCCAGGGTTTGAAGCACCAACTCTTTCTCCATCCTGCGGATGGAGGTTCCCGGTGGGAATGAAAAATCTTTCTCTTCCCGGGGGAGCAATTCCTTGAGCGCCAGGGGAAGATCTTCATGTGTGAAATACTCTCCCCGCATGAGAATCACCCCGCGCTCCACCGCGTTTTCCAGTTCACGAACGTTCCCCGGCCAGCTATAGCGGCTCATGAGGTCCACGGCCCTGGGGGTGAACCCCTTTACAGTGCGCCTGTTCTTGCGGGCATAATCATCAAGAAAATGGCGAGCCAGCAGAGGGATATCCTCCCTGCGGTCGCGCAGGGGAGGAATGTGAATGTTCACCACATTCAGGCGGTAATAGAGATCCTCACGGAACCGACCGGCCTGCACATCCTGGGCCAGATCCCGGTTGGTGGCGGCTATCGTACGCACGTCCACCCGCAGGATCTCGTCGCTGCCCACCCGTTGGATCTCGCCGTCCTGCAGAACGCGCAGGAGCTTAGCCTGCATGGCTGGGGCCATCTCGCCGATTTCATCAAGAAACACAGTACCGCCGTCGGCCTGGAGGAACCGCCCATCCCGCCGTCCAACAGCCCCGGTGAACGCACCCCGCTCATGACCGAACAGCTCGCTTTCCAGAAGGGTCTCGGTTATGGCCGCGCAGTTAACCGTGATGAAGTGCCTGGAGGAACGGGGGCTGTTGTGGTGAATAGCGCCGGCCACCAGCTCCTTGCCCGTCCCGCTCTCCCCGGTGATGAGCACGGTGGCGTCGGTGGGGGCAACAAGGGCAAGCGTCTCGAACACTTGCTTCATGGACGGGCTTCGACCGATGAGGCGTCCTAGATCTAGTCTCTCACCGAGGCGCTCCCGGAGCTGGATGTTTTCCTCTTGCAGGGAGCGATGGTCCAGCGCTTTCTCCATGGTGATAAGCATCTCATCCGGGTCCAGGGGCTTGGTGAGGTAGTCGTATGCGCCTGATTTTAACGCCTCAACTGCTGTGTCCACCGAAGAGTAAGCGGTCATAATGATGATGGGGATGGCGGGATTGATCCTGCGAATCTCCTTGAGCGCGTCAATTCCCCCCACGCCAGCCATCCGGACGTCCATGAGAATAAGGTCATAGGGCGTCCGGCGTGCCAGGGTGATGGCATCCGCTCCATCGGGGGCCTCTTCCACTCTATAGCCCTTCCCGCCCAGCAGAGCCCTTAACATGAGCCTATGGGAAGGATCATCATCCACCACCAAAACAGTAGCCCCGGTCTCCGGCTCGCGCATGGCTGTCCCTTTTCTTGTCTATCGCATCACTGAAGGGAATAATGAAATTTTGACAGGATAACGGGATGAAATGAATTTTTTTGAACCAGAGGCATATCTTTCCCATCCCGTCAACCTGCCGAAAAATGTTTCCTTCAGAGTTAAATGGATACGAACATTTTTTCCTGCCCTCTCAGCCGACTAGCCATTTACTGTTTCACGTGCCGCAGGCAAAAGCACTATGAATTTGGTTCCACGGCGGGGCCTGCTTTCCACACGGACTTCCCCGCCATGGGACTCCACGATCTTGTGTACGATGGCCAGCCCCAATCCTGTCCCACCCTGTTTGGTGGTGAAGTAAGGGTCGAATATCCTCCCGATGTTCTCTCCGGGAATGCCGCATCCGGTATCCTCCACCCTTATCTCCACCATTCCATCCCCCGTGCCGGTGCATGCGTAGACCTTCAGGCTTCCTCCCGATTCCATGGCGGCCAGGGAGTTCTGATATATATTGAGTAAAGCCTGTATAACGCGGTCCCCGTCAACCAGGGCCGGGGGCATGCCGGAGTCCACCATTAATTCGATTCTTATATTTTTTTGATCCGCGTCGGATCTTACCAGACGCAGTGAGTGTTCCAGCAACCCTTTCATCTCGTGAGGTCGAACTGCCAGTTCGGCTGGACGGGCGAACTCCAGCAGTTCAGAAACGGCCCGATTGAGTCGGTCCACCTCTTCTGTCATGATGGAGGCGTATCGGCGCTCTTCAGAGTCCTCTTTGAACCGGTCCCCCAAGTACCGGGCCAGGCCCTTAATGGAGCTCAAAGGATTGCGGATCTCATGGGCAACGCCTGCTGCCATGGCACCCAGTGAGGCCATCCTCTCACTGCGCTGTACCTCTTCCTGGAGGCGCCGCAATTCGCGCAGGTCCCTGAAGATCACCACCGCGCCCATGGGACGGCCCTCCTCATCGCTCATGCGTGTGGCGCTCACGCTGATGGGTACCGGGGGGGCTCCTTCCCGGGAGCATTCAACCTCCCGCTCCAGAATGGGAACCCCGCCGGCCATCAGGCCTCCCAGGTTGCAGGCGTTGCTCGGGAATACACGGTCCAGCGGCAAACCCTTCATTTTTTCTTCTTTCCGGCCTAAAATTTCCTCGCCCTCCCTGTTTATGGAAACTATTCTACCCTCCGGGTCTACGGATATCAATCCGGCAGGGAGGTTGGCCACCACGCTGTCCGCGTAAGTTTGAACCTGCCGTAAGGCCCTGTTGACCGTTTGGTGGCTCTGGATAATGAAAATAGTAAATATGGCCGCCGATCCCACCAGCAGCAGCACGACTCCGGTCAGGATGGTTCGGCGTTTGCCCTGAATCCGCGCCGCCTCAAATACATCCATTTTGAGTCCCACGAAGATCAACTGAGTAGGGAGCGCGGCCGGGTCAGGGTTCATTGGAAGCATAAACCGGCGCTGCATCTCCATCATCCTGCGTCGCCATAATTCCGGCGACCTCCTGAAAATCTGTCGGCGAACAGGACGGAACTCCCTGGCCACCTCAAACACCTTGCGGCCGTCCTTCTTGTGTAGAATTTTCCACGATTCTCCAGGCTCCATGAGGAGCTCTTGAAGGTCATAGGGCCTGACGATCCTGGTGCCGATCTTTTCAGGATCGCTGTGGATCAGGACATTCCCCTCCGTGTCGGTGATGATCAGGTACTGAATGTCTGGCTCCCCAGCGGTCTCTTTCAGCAGGTGCTGCAACTGCCTTCGGCCCCATTGCATGCCCATCGCCCCGGTTCTTGCACCCGCCTCGAAGGAGCGAATCAGGGCGGAACCTTTCTCCAGAAGAGTCTCTGTCATGAGCTCTTCGCCTTGATGAATATTCTTATAAGCCAGGACAAAAAGCACTAATGCCAGGACTGCGGCTGCAGCTACCATGGCCACCGCCGGTATATACAGGGAGGAGATCCTGCGAGTTTTTGAACCCTTCAAAATATTATTCCTCTCGGAATGATAGAGGAAAAGGAAAAAGGGTAACGCTAAATATGATTAATGTTATTGAAATAACCTTTATCCTTTTTCCTTAAGCCTTTACCCTTTAAATCTGCCCGCAAAAATCAATCCATCGGCTATTATCCAAAAAGGTGCTGTCTCCGAACACGCCAAAATAATATTCCTATCTGAATAATATAACGAATCGCCTTGAGCCGATTTTCTTTTTTTCATACAAGCACAAATCATGAGTGTAAAATAATTATACAATCAAACCGTTATACTCACAAGAATGTATAATTTTTATACGCTACATTTCGATGTTTTAAAACAACAAACCTCTTACAAACACTAAATTCGCTTGAAAATAACAACGTTAAGCAAAGCATCCCTACCATCCCCACAACTGGCACATCAATTGCATTTTTGTCGGGCAATGTTGGTTTTCAAAACATGGGGGTTCTTTTATTAAGCTTCACACATTCACATCCCATGCAAATGCATCTACGCGGATTATCCGCGTAGGAATCTTCACATCAGCTACACGAAGGAGGTAAGAGCCATGAAGAAAACACTGTTATCCACTTTTGCCGTACTGGCGGTTGTGGTGCTGATCGCGCCCGCCCTCTACGCCCATGGCCCGGGCTACGGAATGGGGTATCGTGGGAAGGGCTTTGCAGGTCCAGGTCCCATGTGGGGGTCATGGATGACCGAGGAGCAGCGCTCCAAATGGGACGAACTGCGAAAAGAGTTTGACACTGAAACGGCCGTCCTGCGCCAGGAAGTTCGTCAAAAACGGTTGGAGCTTGCGGCCATCATGGCAGGCCCTGCCCCTGATGAAACGAAGGCCATTGCCAAGATGAAGGAGCTTTCCGCCGCCCGAGAGAAGCTGGCCGAGAAGTGCATCCAGTTCCGGATCAAGAACCGCGAGGCATTTAAAGATATGCCCGGCTTTAGACCCGGTTTCGGGAGGGGCCGTGGATATCGCATGGGCCCCGGCTTTGGGCCGGGCATGATGGAACATGGCCCCTGGCGCGGTCCCAGAGGCTTTCATAGGTAGACCTTGTCGGGACTGATCCCCAGATCCCGTGGGGGCGGATATCCTGCTCCCCGGGATCTATTTTGTTTGATTCGTTTTAGTAACAGCCTTAACAGCCATCGGCTTTTGTAATGCTTGACAATCTTTGTGGGATTATAACACAATGATGGATAGGGGCGGCAGGTGTATTGAATTTGTCAACTCAGGGAGAGATTCATGGGAGAAAAAAAGACATTCAACTGGAGAGGATGGACGACATTCGTGGTCACCATATCCTTTATCGTGGACACCATCTCAGGCATTATTCTTTACATCGCTCCGCCCGGAAGGATAGCCAACTGGACGAACTGGACGGTTTGGGGGCTGGACAAAGAGGAATGGGGAGCCATCCACACCATATTCGGCTACCTCCTTCTCATCATTATTGTATTGCATCTTTATTACAACTGGAAGATATTTATCAACTTCCTCTGGGATAAAATTCGCAAAGCTTTGAATCTCAGGCGGGAGCTAACAGCAGCCACGATGATAAGCGTTATCGTTTTTTTCGGGAGTCTCTGGAATCTTCCCCCCTTCGGCACCATTATGGATATTGGGGAAGCGATTAAAGAAAGCTGGGAAGAGAGCCAAGTTGAAGTGCCTATTGCCCACGCCGAGCTCATGAGGCTTGAGGAGTTTTCAGCTTTAATCCGCTTGCCACTGGAGCAAACGCTCAGCGCGCTTACATCAAAAGGCTTCAAGGTACGGAGCGCACAGCTAACACTGGGAGAGATCGCCAAGGAAAACGACACCTCCCCTGATAAGCTTTACCAAGCCATCAAGTCCGGCGGTTTGAAACCCACTATACCTGAAACCATCAAAGGAAGCGGCCTTGGGAGAAAAACACTGGAAATGATTAGTTCTGAAAAAGGCATTTCCCTTGAAGAAGCGATCAAGAGGCTGAAGCAGAAAGGGATCGATGCCACACCCAAGGATAAGTTGAAGGAGATCGCGAGTAAACAAGGGAAAACGCCCCTGGAGATCTTTAATATCATGAAGGGCGACGAGTAATTCTCCAAATCGAATTTATGAAGGGTGTCCACTGAAAAGGCCGGTCAAAAGCCGCGGAAAGAAGATCCGCGATAAACGCAATATCATTAACCGCAACCTCACCTGATGGTTTACCATAAAAGCCTGTTTTACTCCCTGTCTTTGCTCATTATTATCAACGGCCCACCGTCTTTCACCTCCTTGGCAGGAGGAAAAGGGGTTGACAGGGGCGGTGGCCGATATTACACTCACCTTCATATATCTTTTTAACCCGCATGGGGTGATTAATTCCGCTATTGCGGGCGGGGAACATGGGCGAGAGTAACGACGACAAGGTCAAGCTGGACGCTATAGTAGTGGGCAGCGGGCCGGCTGGACTGGCGGCCGGCATCAGCCTGGCGCGGGCGGGACTGGAGGTGGCTGCCCTTGAGCGGGGCGAGACCGCGGGTTCCAAAAATGTGAGCGGCTTACTTTACAGTGCTCCGCTGGGAAACATATTTCCTGATTTCCCGGGGGATGCGCCGGTGGAGCGCCCCGTGTCCCGTCGTCAGATCGTCTTCCTGGGCCAAGAAGAACACGTATTCCTGGGTTTCGGCTCGGATGCCTGGTCCAAACCGCCGTTCAATCACACGTTCGTTGTGTTCCGCTCCCGCTTTGACCGCTGGATGGCCAAACAGTTCGAAGAGGCCGGCGGCTCGCTCCTTGAAGGAATGGTAGCGGAGGAACTCCTGGTAGAGGGAGAGGGGTCTGATGCCCGGGTGGTAGGCGTCCAAATTAGAGACGACGAGCCGTTCTACGCCGACGTTGTCATCCTGGCCGATGGGGCCGGTGGAGTGGTAAGCTCCGGCGCCATTCAGCGCTTTGACCTGGATCAAAGCAAGAGGCCGCAGGAGTTCGGCCTGGGCGTGAAGGAGGTCATCGGGCTGGATCGACGGACCATCGAGGAGCGATTCAATATCGAGAGTCACGAGGGGGCCGCTCTGGATTTCGTCGGTGCCCCTTTTTCCGGGCTGGCAGGTGGTGGATTTCTCTATACCGGGCTGGAAACAGTGGCCGTGGGTTACATAGCCCGACTGGACACAGTGGTGCGTTCCGGGGCGCGACCTCATGAAATCCTGGAAGCATTCCACGGGCATCCCCGGGTAAAGCCCTACCTGGAGGGTGGAGAATTACTGGAATATTCGGCACATTTGATTCCTGAGGGAGGACTGGGGTCCGTCCCAAGGCCCTATTCTTCGGGACTTCTTATCGTGGGCGATGCGGCGGGTCTGGTCAATGCCTCCATGTACCACGAGGGAGGGAACCTGGCCATGGCATCCGGCTGCCTGGCGGGACAGGTGGCAGTGGAGGCGATCCGGCGAAAAAACACCGGCGCCCGCGCCCTGGCGGATTACGAACAAAGGCTCATGCAAAGTTACATTATGAAAGACCTCTCCCGCTACGAGAAAATGCCGGAGCTCCTGGAGGAACTGCCCCGAATGCTCGCAATCTACCCTCGTAAAATTTGCGGTCTGCTGATCGATTATTTCTCACAGGCTCAGCTTCCGAAGCAGGAAATCCAGCGAGAGGCCAGGAGGCGATTCTGGGAAGGCCTCTCCAAGGGCATGCTCGTTCGGGACCTGTGGAAGGGGAGAAAGTTACTTTGAGCGCCAGCGATTCCCTGTTCGATCTTTCACTGGAAGACAGATTATATGTGAACCGTTACGAGGCGGACACGGATCATCCACATATAGAGATTGATTGCGAACTTTGCCGGAGTTGCAAGGATAAAGTATGCCTCCGGATATGTCCGGCAGGGGTCTATACCCCTGATCCCAATGATACAGAGTTGATACTTGTTTCTCATGAAAACTGTCTGGAGTGCGGGTCTTGCCGGGCGGTGTGCACTGAAGAAGGGGTGCGATGGCGCTATCCCGACGGCGGCAGGGGCATCAAGTATCGATTTGGATGACAAGGAAACATTAATATTTTTTATTTAACCGCTGAGATCACAGAGAATGAAAACAAAGTATTTTTTATTGAATTTATATGCTCTCTGCATCCTCTGCGCACTCTGCGGTGAACTAAAGGACAGATGAACATGCCCAAGAACATTCTGGTCGTGATGCGCGAGATATGGGACACCCGTAATCTGGCGGGAGAGGTGCTCAATGAGTCTGGCGCCCCAAGATTTAACACTTTTGACACCATGGTCGAGCCCGAGGACCTCAACGCTCTGGAAATGGCCCTAAAGCTCCGGGATGCTCATAATGCTCCCGTTACCGTCGTGTCCCTTGGAGATTCCATCAGGGTGGATGTCCTTCGGGAAAGTCTGTATCGCGGCGCGGACGCGGCATTCCGCTTACAAAGCGCAAGAGAAAAAACACTGGACGCCCTGGCCCGGGCGAGCCTCCTTTCGGGGGCTGTTGAAAGGAAAGGTCCGTTTGACCTTATCCTTATAGGGGTGGATGTTCCCGAAGGCGAAAATTCGCAGGTCGGCAGCCACTTGGCCTCACTGCTGGGAATCCCGCAGGTAACCTACGTTGAGGATATAGAATCCGCAGAAGACAACGTCCTTGTGGCCCGCAGAGCTATAGAAGGAGGAACCCAGAGCGTTCGGGTGCAGATGCCCGCTTTACTGACAGTGGGCGTCGCCCTCACGCAGGACGACCCGCGCACACCACGCAGCGCCCGGGCCAGGCTAAAGCTCCAGCACAAGAAAACCGCTATTCCGGTTCTTACAGCCTCTGAGCTGGAAGTATCGCCGCCGGACCTTGAACCTGTCGTTGAACTGAGAGGTCATGAAGCAGTTCCTTTGCATGAGATCCACACCGTGCACATCGATGGAGACGACGAGGGATCTCTCCGGGACATGTTCGACCAACTCCAAAAGGAGAGGGTTATCTGAAAGAGGTATTTTTAAAAGTTTACCAGGATAACAGGATGCGATGGATTATCTTGAACCATAGAACCATATACGTATACATATATATATCATTCTGCCTTTCCTGCTATCCAGTCAAAACTTTTCCTTTTTGAGGGAAGATTTCTCACACATCATGAATTCGGCTATATAAAACCACAATGCAGAGATCACTGATGCGGGTGCTCCGAAGGAGGCATAGATGTGAAAATTTGGGTCTATCTTGAAAACCACGGTGGAGAAATCACTGATATCAGCCTTCAATGCCTGGAGAAGGGGCGACAGCTTGCCCTGTCCATCGGCGGCACGCTGGAAGGAGTGGCGCTGGGAAGCGATCTGGAGCGGGTTTGTCAGCGAGCGGGACAAGGCGGAGCTTCAGTTATTTACCGGATTGAATCAAAATCCTTACTCCCGTTTACTTCATTGCCCTACCTGGAGGCGCTCCGCCGCATCATGGGAGAACATCAACCCCGCATGCTCCTGTTGCCCGCCTCCACTCAGGGTAACGACATTGCCCCGGCCCTGGCCGGAGCAATGCGCTGCGGCTCCATCATGGACTGTGTTGAAATATCGTTTACAAACAATGCGCTGATCTGCCAGCGCCTGGAGTATGACCGGAAGGTGCTCTCAAATTATGTGCCGGTTGGGAACGGCCCGGCCATTGTCACCCTTGTTGACGGGGTGTGCGAAGTGCCCGATCCCGGTTCTCACGGCGAGGTTCGGGTTATTGATGTGATGCCCGCGGACGTCGAGGAGGCCACCCTCGTCCAGGTGATCAAGGACGAGATCGCGCCCCGGACCGTTAACCTTCGTCAGGCGCGCATCATCGTTGGAGGAGGCGCCGGGGCCGGAAACCGCGAAGGGTTCAAATTAGTTGAGGAATTGGCCGGCGCCCTGGGGGCAGAGGTGGGGGCCACCAGGGCCTCGGTTGACGCGGGTTGGGTGGGCCACGACCGGCAGATCGGCCAGACGGGTGCTGCCGTGCGCCCCGACCTCTACATAGCATGCGGCATTTCAGGGGCGGTGCAACATCGCGTCGGCATCCTGGGCGATGGAAAGGTGGTGGCCATAAACACTGATCCTGGCGCCCCAATTTTTCGCATGGCCCATTATGCCATTGTGGGCGACCTCAGGGTCGTCATCCCAAAGATGATCCAGGCTCTGGGTAAAAAAGGCTAATGGTCAAAGATTCAAGCTCAAAGGAAAAAAGGAGAAAAGAAACCTGAGTATGCTCTCTATGGGTCTCGCCCATTTTTTCCTTTATCCTTGAACCTTTGTCCTTTGTCTTCCTGGTATCTTGTCAAAATTGTAACCGCCTTTGATTACTGTTAAATGATGACTGAAATATCGAATCCCATTCTTAAATTTTACCTGCCTCACCTTAAGGACGCCCGGGAAAAGGACGGGTTTCTGGAGGCTGCATGTCCTTTCGGGCATGAGGAAATTCGCGTGGACGTGAGGCCTGAAAGCCCTTTTTACGGCCTGTTCCGATGCGCAGACTGTTTTGACGGCGGGTTCGCGTCCGAGTTCGCCGGAAGGGCCGGCATTCCGGAAGAGGAACTGGCCCGTCTGGGTCTTCTGGCTCGCGGAGAGCACGTGCCCCCCGTCTTTCCGCGCGGCAACGAGAACCGCACGGTTCGAAGCCTTCACCAGCGGCTTACGACAGGGGTGAGGGAAGATTTCCTTCGCAAAGGCATCGGCGAGAAAGTCCTGGCCCGGATGCAGGTGGGCTGGGACGGCCGCCACGTCATATTCCCGTACATCCAGGAGGACGGCAACTGCTACAGCTATAAAAAAGTACCCGCCGTCCGGGAGCAGGAGCCCTTCTGGGAAGGTCTCGAGACCTTCCGCCATCCGCCATTCGACCTTTATAACGTTCGGGATGTTCACCGGGCGCTGGGAGGAGTGCTGGTCATCACGGAGGGGGAGGAAAATCTTCTGGTATTGAAGGAGCATGGGTATTTGGTCGTTGCCCTGCAGTCGGTTTCACGGGCGGAAAGCCTAACGACGGAGTTGATGAGCGGCCTGCAGGGGATGATTCTCATCTTTCGCAACGACGAAGAGGGAAGGCGGCGCGGCAGGGAGTTGGCGGAGCGGCTGGGATCAAGAGCCCGGCTTGCCCGTTGGGGCCCGGAATTTGAGGCGGGATACGACCTGGTTGGGCTGGCTCGCGACAAGGGCAAGGCTTTTCCCGGTGCATTTGAGGAGATTGCGCAAGCCGCGCAACCGGTTTCGCCCTTCTTCCTGCCAAAGAGCGAGTTCGCCCACGTAGTGGAACTCATCGAGCGGAAGAAACAGCGAATTTTTCTGGGCATCGAGTCCCCTTTTCCCAGGCTAAACGACGCCGTTGACGGGCTGCGGGGTCTAAACATCCTGGGAGCGCAGCCCAAAGTGGGTAAATCCACCTTTGTTATCCATCTGGGCACCGAAATCGCCCGCACCGGGCTATCCTCGGTTATCTACTACGATTTCGAAAACGGCCGAAAGACCATCTACATGCGCACGCTTTGTCGGTTGGCCCGCCTCAGCGAGCGGGAACTGGTCGATCCGAACATGGGTCAGGAGGCTGCAAACAACTATCGGCGCGCCCTTGACGAATTTCAGGATGTTTTGCGCGGCTTTCGGGTGGTGACGGACCGGAGCCTGAGCCCGCAGAGCATCCGACGGCAGATCGAGTACCTGCGCGGAGAGACCGGAAGGTCCGAGATGATGCTGATTTTCGACAGCCTGCATAAGCTACCCCTGGAATCACTCACGGACCGTCGCTCCGGGATCGATGCCTGGCTGCGCACCCTGGAGAGCATACGCGACGAGGAAGATGTAACCATCATTGCCATCTCGGAGTTGGGACGGAGTGCATCGGGAGGATACGAGGAAAAACCGGACATGTCGTCTTTCAAGGCCACGGGGGACATAGAGTATGCTGCTGACAACGCATATATCATGACCAGCCAGATCGATCCTTACGCGGCACAAGCTCCTGAAAGCCGCATTGTAACCCTATGGATGGTGGCCAGCCGGGAAATCATCCCTGGCAAGCTCGCCGATTACCGCATGCTCTATCCTTACTGGGCGTTTGAAGAGGTTAATTAAACCAATTCTAAGGAAGAGTTTGAAATTGAATTACTCAGCGGCATTGGTTTGCACTGCGGCAAGGTAAGTGTGGGGAATATGGGTTCGCAGGATCTTTTTGACTACACCATCATTGGAGACAACGTAAATCTGGCTTCACGTTTGGAGGGCTTGACGAAAATTTACGATCTGGGCCTGTTGCTTAGCGAAAGCATCAAGGATGCCTGTGGCAGCAATTTCGTGTTCCAGGAAGTCGACAAGATCCGAGTCGAGGGAAGGGACCAGCTCTTAACTATATTTACCGCATACGCGCCTGAGGTTAAGGAAAAATACCGGGCGGAACTTGATCTTTACAACCAGGCTTTGAGAATGTATAAAGAACAAAAACTTGAAGAGGCGGAACAATCTTTTGCCGAAATTCAAAGGAAATATCGAGATATCAGGCTGTACGATCTATATCATAAACGCTGCGCTAATCTGAAAAAAAAGCCTCCCGGCTCGGGGTGGGATCACGTTTTTATTCACAAAACCAAGTAAATCTTTCCGAGTAACGTATTCACAAAACCAAGGAATTGTTATTCCGGGGCTGCACCCACGGAGCATGAAAATTATGATGGCTTACGGAACTTCAACGTCTCCCTCTTCCCATTTCAAGAGGAACGGGTGGGGGTGAGGGGGCATTTTGATAGGGGCGTATCTCGATGCATCCCTACGTTGGAACCGCCTCACAGTGAAACTTTCCCGCTTGTTCGCTTCAGTCGCGTATACTCTATCGTGCGCACATGAATTGATTCTGACCTGCCTCCGATGTTCGTTTCCACTCTTTAGCCAGCAAATATGATCGATTTTTTGTTTAGACTCACTTCAACTGTCGAAAATGAGTCAAAGATATGCAAAGTTGGAAATTATGGCCAAAGAAGCTTCCTGGCTGTTGTACTGATGAAGTCGCGAAGAATTTCTCTGAACATCTCATCGGTTCCCTTGCCCGCCTTATCAAACAATTTCTTTAAACGCAAACATGCTATGGTCGTCTTAGGCGTATCTTTTACTATGTCATCTAAGGACTGAATCAATGTTTCCTTTTCTTCATCTGTCAAACCCTCCAATTCCCGGGCTATTTCACGGGAGGCCTGCAGCCGACTCTCTATCCACGAATATGCTACCCCACACTGGTGACAAAATGCCGGTGCGACATACGTCGCCTCAGGACGAATGAGGTCGGGCTCATGATAGTAACCAGGTATAGGGGCATTGCACTTCTGGCACGCAGTGACAGAGACAGCTCCGCACTGATCGCAAAACTTCTTGTTACGTTCAGGCAACTCCACAGATTTTTCATTGATCACATGTCCGTTCAGACATATTTGTGCCGTGTCATACCAGGAATCCTTCATGGTTTCTCTCCATTAGTGATACGACCAGTGGTTAAGACCGGGTCGGCAGGGCTGAGACTATTGCATCCGCCTCCAGTATAGCTTTGAACTGAGTCTGTATTTTTTTATTATAACAACCATGCCCCTCGTGAGCAACGAAACATGAAATGAGGAAGAATTGTAGACAGATAACAAGATGTATAAACTCCGGATTGTCCCGTGGTCAATCGAGCCAGTTTGATGTCGCCCTCATTGGCCTCAGCGCCACTGGTTGAAAAAAAGTCTTTTTGATGTCTCCCGGGGGAACCTCAGCCAGCAGTTTCCCCGGGCGTGTCTTGGCTTCAGTGGCGAAAGGAGAAGCAGAAGTGGGAAGCCGGCCGGCTTGCTGGGCGATTGCCGCCGCCACCCGTTCATCCGCATGCCCCAGGTTGCTGAAGACGAACTGAGAGGAGAAGTCTAAGTATTTTTTACCGATAGAACTACCTCCTCGTTTATTGCGAAATCATTCCGCGGCGCCGGGACCAGGAAGCCCGATCCGCCGCTTTAACCCTCTTTTTCATGAAACGGGGTCAACCAAACTGAAAAACTCACCCATGAAAGTCCCGATACGCTGAAACCCGCTGTCGTATAAAAGAATTGCTGATCCCCGAAAAGTGCTTTCATCCCTGGATCAACCTGGGTAAAATCATGGAGATCTGAGGGATTAAGGCAATGGTGATCAAACATACTATCTCCGTAATGGCAAACGGGATCGAACTGAGAGAGATTTCCTCCAGACTCACATTGGCGATGCGAGCCCCTATGAATAAGTTTTCCCCCAGAGGCGGCGTTTCGAACCCTATCTCGCAGGCTACCACCAGCACGATGCCGAAGTGTATGGGGTCCACGCCCAGCTTGGTCATGATGGGAAGTAGTATGGGGGTCAACAGCATTATAGTGGCCAGCGTTTCCATCCACATGCCGATAAAGATGAACAAGGCGATAAGTATAAGCCAGATCACTGTCAGGTTGGTGGTGAGACTTAACATGGCATTGGCGAGAATCTCGGGAATCCTGTGCTCAACTATCAGGCGCCCGAAGGACCGCGCCGTGAACATGATGATAAGCACGGTGCCGGTGATCTCTCCGGTGGCGGAGAGGGATTGGGTGATTCGGGGGAGCTTCAACTCCCCGTGAATGAAAAAACCCACGAACAACGTATAAAAGATGGCCACCACAGCGGCTTCCGTGGGGGTAAAGAAACCGGTGTAGATTCCTCCGAGAATGATGAAGGGCGCCAGTATTGACCAGAACCCTTCACGAACCCGCTGCAGGATTAGGCGACCGGACCATGCGGCCTCTGTTCCCACGTACCCCTTGCGCCGACAGATAAAATAATTCACCACCATGATCATGCCGGCTATCATCATACCCGGGATGAACCCGGCGATAAACAGGGTGGTGATGGACTGGTTGCCGCTAACTCCATAAATAACCATGGGGATGCTGGGCGGGATCACCACTCCCAGGCCGCCTGCTGATGCCGTGATCGCGCCCGCAAATGACCGGTCATAGTTGCGGGCGATCATGGCAGGAATCATGAGCATGCCCACCGCGGCTGTTGTGGCGGGCCCTGAGCCGGATATTGCCCCGAAAAACAAACAACCCAGAACTGTGGCACCGGCCAGTCCCCCGGTGGCGGGGCCGGCCAGAGCTTCAGCCAGGGCCACCAGCCGGCGCGAGACGCCGGCGTATTCCATCAAAAACCCTGCCAGCACGAATGAGGGCAGAGCCATGAGGGGAAAGGAGTCAACTGAACTGTAGGCCACCTGAACAAGATAGACAAGATTTACATTTGACATAAGGAGGGCGAACATCGTGGCAATACCCAGTGAGATGGCCACAGGCGCCCCAAGAAGCAAACATATCCCGAATGCTGAAAATAAAATGGTGGTAATGGACATGGGTACATCCTCAACTCAATCGGTGTTATATGAGAGAACTGTGCTCTTCATCGGCCCTGCCTTTGAGTGTCATGTAATACCGCTGGATGATCCGGATGGTCATCAGGGTAAAGCTGATAGGGAAAATCATGTAAATATAGGCCATGGACCACCCCAGGGTAGGGGAGATGTATTTGAATTTCATCATCGATGCTATGAGCATCGTACTCTCCTTGATCATCACAAGGTTAAGAGCGATCCAGATCAGGTCGGACATGCTTAGGATAATTTTTTGCACTGCTTTTGGGAAAATTTTCAGTTGCATGGTCACCCGAATGTGATGGCCGGTTTTTGTGGCATAGCTGGCGCCCAAATATACGAACCAGACAAAGGAGAAGCGGGCCAGTTCCTCCCCCCAGGAAATATTATAATTAAACACGTCCCGCAGGAATATTTGAAGCCCCAGCAAGCACACGACAATACTCAGCATTGCCTGGCAGAAATAGTCCTCAAAATTGTTGAATAGTTTGGCTATGAAACCAGATACACGCCACGGTCTTTCCATTACTCCGCTCCTCGGTGCATACATGATGTGGTGGTAAAAAAGAGCGGGGACATTTCCCCGCTCCCTCCAAGAAAGTGAGGTTACTTGCGGCCCATGAATTCCATGGCCTTATCGACCTTTTCCTTGCCGCCGATGCTTTTATAATATTTCGGCCAAACCGCGGCCGTGGCCTTCTCGATCCATTCCCTCTCGTTGTCGGCGGGGTCCATGATCTGCATGCCTTTCTCTCTCATCGACTTCTTAAACTCATCCTCCTTGAGAATAAGGAACTGCCGGCAATATTCCTGAGCTTCCTTGCCGACACGGAGGATCAATTTCTGCATATCGGGGGTCTGCCGTTGAAAGAGGGCCTCGCTGATAATCAATGGCTCCAACAAGAAAACATAACGGATACTTGTGATGTATTTCTGAACCTCATAGAATTTCATCACGTATTGGGTGATGATGGGCGTGTCCTGGCCATCGATGACCCCCTGCTGCAGGGCGGTGAAGACCTCGTCCCACGCCATCGGTGTGGGGTTGACGCCCCATGATTTATATGTGTCGATCATAATGGCGTTCTTGGGCACCCGGATGGTCAATCCCTTGAGGTCCTTCAGTGTTTTCACCGGCCGCTTGGAGTTGCTCATCACCCTGAAGCCGCTGTACGACCAGCCTACCAGTCGGACGCCCGCATCGCGTATGGTATTTTGATTCAGTTCTTCCCCGATGGGTCCCTGAGTGAGCTTTACCGCATCATCCACACTGAGAATCATATAGGGAAGGGTAAACAGGCCCACCGTGGGCGAGAAGGGGGTAATGTTGTTGATGGCGACAATGGAAAAGTCCAGCGTACCCAGGCGGCAATTCTGGACGGTCTCCTGCTCAGAGCCCAACTGGCCGGTGGGGAACAGGTGGATCACCACTTCCCCCTTGGTATAGGCGTTCATCAGCTTGGCGAATCGTTCACCCAAGGCCCACTGAGTGCCGCCAGGTGCATCTCCAAGGGCCATCCTCCACTCCGTTTTGGCCTGGACTCCTGAAAATAAGGTCAGTACCAGTCCCACGGTAAGAACGCATGCCACAATAGCTGAGCAAAATCCCCTTTTCATGACTACCTCCTTGGTGTTCGGTTTTTTTCTTTAGAGATTCTCTTCACGGTGATGACAGGATACTTATTTCACGGTCTCTCTTCTCCGGGTTACCCCTTGCAGTGGATCACATCACCTCCTTTGACGGCCGGGTTGGATCAACCTTGACCTCAGCCTTTATCTTGGTTTGTTGGCCAACACCAGGATCCGATCATTTACGACAACTTTGACCATTCTGTCATGTTCCTTTCCCAACATTGCACCTACCTGATGGCTCTGGAGCCCGGGCCTTCCCGGATGGTTGGGCCTGGTCCGGCCGCTCTCCGGGTTAGCGTTAATCGTTAACTGCGGGTCTCCGCATCGGCAATGGGCAGCGCCTTATCGAAGACATTCATGGCGTGGTCGATCTCGTCTTTAGTGATGGTCAAGGGGGGCGCCAGCATGATTACGCTGACCGATCCGGCGAGACAGTAAACACCTTCCTGAAGGGCTTGTGCCAGCACCTTCATCTTGGCCGTGGGCGGCCGTGGTCCCTCCACAAGGCCATCGTGGATTGGTTCCTTGGTCTTCCGATCTTTAACCAGCTCCATTCCCACGAACAGTCCCTTGCCGCGCACGTCACCAATGCTGGGGTGCTTGTCCTGCAGCTCCAGCGCTTTTTCTATCAGGTACTTGCCCATCTCCTCCGATCGCTGGATCAACCCGTCTGCCTTGTATGCCTCGATGGTAGAGACCCCCGCTGCCATGGCCAGGGTGTGGCCGCTGTATGTATGGCCATGTACCCAGTGATTGGTTTCGAATTCCTTACCCACCCACTCGCGGGCGCTGGTTGCTCCCAGGGGGACGTAACCGCTGGTGATCCCCTTAGCCATGGTGATGACGTCAGGGACCACGCCCCAGTGCTCGATAGCAAACCATTTGCCCGTCCGTCCGAAACCGCTCATCACTTCATCGCACATCATCAGCATCTCGTATTTGTCGCAAATCTCCCGAATTTTCTGCCAGTAACCATCGGGCGGAACAATGATTCCATTGGACCCGACGACGGGTTCGGCAATGAAGGCGGCCACCCGCTTGGCCCCGCCCTCAAACCGCACCACATCCTCCAAGTGATTGGCGCACTGGAGGCCGCAGTCAGGATAAGTCGCTCCGAAGGGGCAGCGGTAGCAGTATGGGTCCAGGCAGTGGATGACACTGGGGATGGAGGGCTCGCACGGCCAGTTACGGAAGTCATTTGAAAGAGCCATGGCGCCGAAGGTCGAGCCATGGTACGTGCGCCAGCGGGCGATGATCTTCTCTTTGCCTGTGGCCATCCGCGCCAGCTTGACCGCGCCCTCGTTAGCCTCAGCGCCGCTGGTGGAAAAGAAGGTCTTTTTTATGTCGCCAGGGGTAATCTCGGCCAGCAGCTTTGCCAGAAGCGCCTTGGGTTCAGTGGCGAACGGAGAGGCTGCGGTGGGCAGTCGGGCGGCCTGGCTGGCAATAGCCGCTACAATCCGTTCGTCCGCGTGCCCCAGGTTGCTGAATACGAACATGGAGGTAAAGTCCAGGTACTTTTTGCCGGAGGTGTCATAAAAGTAGTTACCCTTGGCGTTGTCCACAATCGTGGGACTGAGCCCTTTTTGTGCCATCCAGGGGTAAAGAACGTACTCGGTCTCGTACTGTCTAATAGTTTCAGCATCAAGACGAGTTTCCGAATTCTTCTGTAACATGTAATTTTCTCCTCGTTTCTTGGAAGATTAAGAGGCAGCCAAAGGGCCCGTGGCCCAAACCGCCGATCCAAACCTCTCTTTGACTGAGAGTCTGCCGGAAAACCATTGTAGTAAAAAATTGTAGTAAAAAACAGTAAAAATGCTAAAAAGCCAAAAAGCCATTGGCTTCACTTGCAAGTCTTTTCGGGTTATTTGCGGTTATTTGCGGTGATGGTGCATCTTTGCTGGAGGGTCGGTCTGGTGAAGCTGGGCCATGTAACTTTGGATGGGACGAAGGTGCGGGCCATTGCCTTCCAGCACAATACCATGAGTTACGGATGGATGGAGAAGAAGACCCGGGAGCTTGAAGAGCAAGTCGCCTGTCTCATGCAAAAGGCGGAGGCAGTGGATGCCGCGGAAGATGCTAAGTATGGCTTCGTTTCAAGCAGTTGTGTCTGAAGAAGATCAAGGAAGCGATGATGGCCCTGGAGCGAGAGGCCGAAATCGAGGCCGCGGATCGCCGCGAGGAAATCCGCCGCCAGAAAGAGGCGAAGCAAAGAGAAGGGGACGAAAATCGAAAGAGCTCTTCCGCAAGCCCGATCCAGAAACGCAGCGCAACTTCACCGATCCCGACTCACGGATCATGAAGGATGACGCCGCCTGCTCCTTTGAGCAGTGCTACAATTGTCAGGCAGCGGTGGACGACAAAGCGCAGGTGATCGTAGCGGGCACCATCACGCAACAGGCAAACGATAAGCAGCAACTAAAGCCGGTTCTGGAAAACCTCAAAGAAAACACCCGCGGGAAGAAACCAAAGATCTTAAGCGCCGATGCGGGTTTTTTCAGTATTTGCCTGACCCACAACTTTCTGAAGCTATTCCGAAGCGACGTGGCCCCGCAATAGGCCTGAAAGGCCTTTGGGGGAAGATCCCTCCACTGAAAAAAACGGCTTGATATCGCCCAAAATGGAACACCGTATCAAAAGGCATCGATTTTTCAAAGAACAGAGTTCTCAAAATCTAAAACCACATCAGGTTTTCCAGCAGACTCCCAGACCCTTTGTTTTTGCTTTCTAAGCCCTTCTTAAATTAATCAAGCTCGCACCGAAAAGACAGTCGTGCAGGTTTAAATTATCCAGGTACCCACCTCCTTCCTCAGTAGACCTCCCAAATGGCTTAAAAAGGCTACTGGCCTTATGAATTTGATTGGATCATATAACTTTTCCCAGGGAATAGCCGGGTTGTGCGAGGCTTTTTACGCATAGCGTTATTCCGCAATGAGTTCTGCATTTTCATGAAGCTATTTTCCAATTTAGGAGAATGAAAAGGAATAACACCGAATAACACCGTTGCACCCCTGTTTTGAACAGGTTTGCCCCTCGATCATCACAATTTAAGACATTGTAGACAGTAAGGAGAAAAAGTCAAGAAAAAATCATCATAAGAGTTTAGATAATGTCCATCCGGGAAGGCAGCTTGACTTTCGCCTGGCATGCCAGTACTATTTTTGTGGAATAATTGAAGCTGGAGTTGCTGATTTCATTGAGGTGCTCATGGAAAAACTTGGACCATTGCTGGCTCTATTTGCGCACCCGGACGACGAGGGAATTATTGGCGGAACCCTGGCCTTTAGTGCAGCCGAAGGACATCCGGTTACGTTGATCTGCCTGACCAGGGGCCAGGCAGGAAAGAGCAGCTACCCCGCCATTACCACACCTGAGGCGCTGGCTCACCTGCGAAAAAAGGAACTTCAGGAGGCCTGCCGCATCCTTGGTGTCTCTGACCTCCGCCATTGGGATTACATGGATGGAAGGCTGGATCGCGCCGATGCCAATGAGGTGGTGGGGCGTATAGTGGAAGTTATGAGAGAGGTCAGACCGGAGGTGGTGATCACATTCGGGCCCGAGGGCATATATGGCCACCCCGACCACCTGGCGGCTCATCGATTGGTCAGAGAGGCCTATTATGCGGCAGGCGATCCCCGGAGATATCCCCAACATCTCGATGCGGGTCACTATGCCCACCAGGTAAGGAAGTTGTACTATGTTGCCTTCCCAAAGAGCTTCTTTGAGGGGCCCAACCCCAGGCGCCGCTCCAGAACCATGGAGATTAACGGCGTGACCTATTATTTTCACGCCATCGACGATGAAGAAATCTCCACGGTGGTGGACGTTTCCGCTTTCACTGAACGAAAAATTGACGCTTATTGCGCCCACCAATCCCAGGCCCTTCCTGGCAGCACCCGTGCCACCTTGAGCCGGGAGTCCATGGTAAAAAACTTCGCCCTGGAGTACCTGATTCGAGCTGAACCCCCGTGGGATGGCAAGAACCGGGAATCGAATATCTTTCAATAAGACACAGGCGAACAAACAGGTGCGCTATGGACGTTGCCTTTGTCATGGATTGAACGGGGGTTCATCTAGATACCCGAGGATGCCGAATCTTCCGAAAGTCCGAAGGGAACTGCAACTCCTCCTCTCAACCTGGACAGGCCGTTGCAGGATTTGCAGACAGAAATATCTCATGAATATATCTCTGTAAAATTCAATGCTTACCATTAACCCTTCTCTTTATGCTTTAG
Organism: Deltaproteobacteria bacterium; assembly: GCA_019310535.1. Classification (GTDB taxonomy): domain Bacteria; phylum Desulfobacterota; class JAFDED01; order JAFDED01; family JAFDED01; genus JAFDED01. Next base: position 16,122 of record JAFDED010000032.1, on the reverse strand, counting down.
TATTTTGTTGCAACTTATTGATTTTCCACTTGACAATCGCCAGACAGTCATGATAGAAGAATCGGTGTGCGGAGGTGCGCAGGATGGAACTTCTGAGAACAGCGGTCAATCGGGTTGGAAAATCAATTTTGTGTGCCATAACCGCCACCGCCATAGTTTTGGGTGGGGTTAGCTTGGCCGCCCCTATCAAGGGCGATACGGCGGAAAAGGCGTACCAGGATGCACGCAAGATTTATTATAGAGTGCTGGGATCAACCCGGTTAAGAGAGGATCCAAAAAATTGGGAAAGGATCATCGACCGATACGAAAGTATAGTTAACTCTTATCCCCGAAGCCGCCGCGTCCCTTATGCTCTCTATATGGCCGCACGTTGTTCCGCGCGTCTGTATAAAGATACTCACAACACGAGTTTTTTGCTCCAATCCATCAGGTACTTCTCCCGGCTGGCCGGTGAGTTTCCCGGCCATCACCTTGCGGATGACGCCCTTTACTATACCGGGAAATATTATCAGAAACTGGGCAATGTAGAGAAGGCGGCAAGGGCCTATCTGAGAGTGATGGAGAATTATTCCAGCGGGGATTTTTATGCCCGCGCCCGAGAGCAATTTCAACGATTACCCAAAAAATTCGAGAAACTGGAAGAAAATTACAAAGATGCTCTTAACAGCATCTTAGCTCTACCCTTGGGTAAGGATCTAAAGAGAAGGTGGAAAACGGCCGCAGAACGATTCGGCAATCACTCAACGATCGTTATCGATCCAGGCCATGGAGGGAAAGATCCGGGCGCCATCGGTCCTCGTGGGCTGAAAGAGAAAGACGTCGTTCTGAAGATCGGTCATTTTCTGGCTGACAAATTAAGGAAGCTGCCTAACGTCAAGGTTGTGATGACCAGGACCCGGGATCGCTTCTTGAGCCTGGCGAAAAGGGCGGCCATTGCCAACAATAACGGGGCTGAGCTATTTGTCTCCATTCATCTCAATGCCATTGCCGATCCTTCCTTTTCCGGCGTTGAGACGTACTTCCTGAATCTTACCAACGACCCCCGTTCGTTGGCTGTCGCGGCCAAGGAGAACGCCACAACAAAAGAGAATCTCAGCGACCTTCAATTGATCCTCATGGATTTACTGAATGACTCCAAGATTAAAGAATCGAGCCGCCTGGCGGAGATTGTGCACGGCGAGTTCTTTACACTTCTGAGCCGCCGTATGCGCGGCGTGAGCAATCTGGGGGTGAAGCAGGCGCCATTCTATGTGCTCCTCGGGGCCCAAATGCCGTGTATTATGGTGGAAGTTGCCTTCATCAGCAATCCGGTAGAAGAGCGTCGCCTCAGATCCCGCGATTACCTGAATCTCCTGGCCGAGGGAATATATAAGGGCATCAAGGCCTATATGGAGCGGGTCAGCGTGGCATATCGTTGAAAAAGAGGAGGTTTCATCCACCGGTGCCGCTGCCGATAACAGCGCGGGGGAAGATGATATATCTAAATCCATCCATTGAATGAATCTGACCTCTCGTTCATGCCATCAGCGTCAATCTGAAGATAAACCGTCTCAAAATTCTTTCTCGGACAATTAATTTCTTGACAGGATACCATGATAAAAATGATAAAAAAGCTAAGAAAGGCTTTTCCATCCTGCCATTCTGTCAAAAATATCTCAAGAGTAATCCACGGAACAAAAGGAAGACAGTCATGGGTGAGATTGTTCACACGTCGCGAATCAGCATCACCAGGGTAAAAGGACCGGTGCGAAAGGCCGTCATCGAGGGATTTCCTCAGCCCGTCTATTACGGAGTCCACGGGGGAATCAAGCGCTTCTACAAGGTGGAGCCCGAGGAGGAGCACGCCGCCACCCTGGACCACATCGTGGGCGCCGTGGGCGGCTGAATGATGGGGACACTGGCCGGGGTCCTGGCCAGCAAGAAGATCCCCACCCACACCGACAGATATCGGGCAGAGGTGGAGGGCGATATCGAAAACGTGGAGGGCGTCCTTAAGATAACCAGGATTCGCGTGCATTACATTCTGCAAGTTCACCGAGGCAAAGTCGAGGAGGCCCGCCAGTCGATGGACGAGTATCTGCACAGGTGCCCCGCAGCCCAGAGCGTCATCGGGTGCATCGACCTCCAGCACACGATGTCCATCCGGGAGATGGCCGAATCCACTTAGAAAACTCGCTATCTTGAAGCCTTGCTATGGCTGTGCAGATGGTCCGCCACCTTCCCGAGAAACTCCTCCAGGATCTCTTCCATGGTGGGCCGCGAGGTCTCCAGGAACTCGTATGTAACGCGCACGGTGGGCTTGTCGATGGAGATGATTTTGCGCAGGTCCACCGGAGTGGCGATGATTACCACATCGCATTGTGCCGCCAGGATGGTCTGTTGTAAATCGCGGATTTGCTCTTTTCCGTATCCCATGGCCGGGAGCAAGCGGCCGATGTTGGGATACTGCCGGAAGGTATCCACAATCGTCCCCACGATGTAAGGCCGGGGGTCAACGATCTCCCGTGCCCCGAATTTCTGGGCAGCGATGATTCCAGCCCCGTATGTCATCCCGCCGTGGGTCAGGGTGGGACCGTCCTCCACAACCAGCACGCGTTTGCCCGTGATCATGTGGGGTTCATCGGCGCTCACCGGCGAGGCCGCATGCATGATGCGGGCATTGGGTGCAAGGCGCATGATGCTGGCCCGAACATCCTGGACGGCATGGGGATGGGCGGTATCGATCTTGTTGATGACTGCCACGTTCGCCATGCGAAGGTTCGTCTCACCGGGGTGGTGGGATAACTCATGTCCGGCCCGGTGCGGGTCGAGGATGACGATGTGCAGGTCGGGATGGAAGAAGGGTGTGTCGTTGTTCCCTCCGTCCCAGATGATCACTTCGGCTTCCTCTTCGGCACGTGCGAGAATCTTCTCATAGTCCGCGCCAGCGTATACTACGATCCCCCGACTGACCAGCGGCTCATATTCTTCCCGCTCCTCGATGGTGCAATTGTGCCGGTCGAAATCCTCAAAACTCTCAAAACGCTGGACTTTCTGTGTCGTCAGGTCGCCGTAAGGCATGGGGTGTCGCACCGCCACCACTGTGTGCCCCATGTCCCGCAGAACCTGGCATACCTTGCGAGTCGTCTGGCTCTTGCCGCACCCGGTACGCACTGCGCATATGGCAATTACCGGCCGTTTCGAACGCAGCATGGTGCGGGCGTTGCCCAGCAGCACAAAATCGGCCCCAGCGGCCGTGACCCTCGACGCCCGATGCATGACGTACTCGTGGTTAACATCGCTGTATGCGAAGATCACCTCATCAACCCCGTGGTCATGAATGAGGTGCTCAAGCTCTTCCTCCGGATAGATGGGAATCCCGCGGGGATATAACCGACCCGACAGTTCCGGCGGATAGATCCTGCCCTCGATGTTTGGGATCTGGGTGGCGGTGAAAGCGAGTACCTCCGTCCTTTCGTCGTTACGGAAGCAGACGTTAAAATTGTGGAAATCCCGCCCGGCAGCCCCCATGATAATGACCTTCCTGCGCGGCATGGTCTCCTCCGTTTTTAAAATTTTGACGAGATGACAGGATAGGCAGGAGATACATCTTTTAAATGGTTTATCCTGTCAAGAATCTAATTTTTCATTTTTCATGCCGGACATCCCCGGGGCCAAGGCAGGTCTCCATCTCGCGGAGGAACGATTCAGCGTCCATGACCACGCCGGCGGCCTGGAAGGTGCCGCGGTCCATCAGTTTGGTGACTGTGGATGCGTTGATGTCCACGCAGACGGTCAGGACGTGTGCGGGAAGCAAGTTCCCTGCTGCCACTGAATGAAGGGTCGTGGCCACCAGGAGGGCCATCCCTACACCCGGGAGACAGCGGCGCATGGCTTCCTGGGCCTCCAGGGAGTCGGTAATGACATCTGGCAGGGGCCCGTCGTCCCGAATGGAGCCCGCGAGGACCATCTCAACGCCCCGCTGAATGCAGGCGTGCATAACCCCCCGGGTCAGCACCCCTTTTTCCACGGCCTGAGCAATGCCGCCGAGCCGACGTATACGATTGATAGCCCGGAGGTGATTCTGGTGGCCGTGCCGCACGGGCATCCCCCGTTCCAGCGCGACTCCCAGGGAAGTGCCAAACATGGCCGCCTCGATGTCGTGGGCCGCCAGCGCGTTACCGGCGAAAAGAACATGCAACAGCCCCCTGTGGATGATCCTCTCAAGAACAGGCCCGGCTCCGGTGTGTATAATGGCAGGCCCGCCTACCAGCAGCACCTTTTCGCCCTTTTCCCGGCACTCCAGCATCCGGTTGGCGATATCACGGATTATGGTGAGCTTGGGCTTTTCAGAAGAGACGGTACTGCTCATAAACTGAAAGAGTTCCCTTTCTTTGGGCCGTTCCAGAGGTTCCACCCGGACGCCGCGGTGTCCCACCACAACAAGCTGGCCCTTTCGGACGCGGTGCATGGGGATACAACGCGCCAGGTGCCGATCCGGGGTTCTCTCCACCACGATGCCGCAGTCCATCTCGATGTCTTCCGCCTCCAACCATTCGCCCTGCGAGCGAACCCAGGTCTTCAGGTTCGTGGTGGCGTAAAAGTCTTCGGGAAAGGCTCCGTCGCAGTCTGCGGAGGAGAGCGCAGCATCGCCCTCGTCGTCCACCTGCGCCCCCAGCCGCCGCACACTGCGAATGATCGCCTCCATGGCCGACTGGGAAGGCGCCATCACCCTGAGCACGGCGTGGCTGGGGTCCTCCTGCCGCTTGCCGAATTCCATACGCTCCAGCTCGAAATCCCCGCCTGAGCGCACTATCTCATCCAGGACGCGGGGCAGGATGTAAGCATCGATCAACTGCCCTTGCAGCTCAATTATCTCGGTCCACACAGCGGCGCTCCTCCTTTCATGAAATAGGTGCTCTCTAAGATGCTCAGAGGCTTCGCCTTGAGGTCCGGTCGGTGGGAAGTCAACCTTCAAATATCTTTGGCTGGATTTTGAGAAGGCTGTTCTTTGAAAAATCGATGCCTTCTGATACGGTATTCCAGTTTACTTGGGATCGAGCCATTTTTTTCAGTGGATAGACCTTCCCCAAAGGCCCTTCAGACCAGTTGCAGGGCCAGGTCGCTTCGGAATAGCTTCAGAAAGTTGTGGGTCAGGCAAATCAGGTCCCACCTGGCCGGGACATTTTCCAGCCCCCGCAGCAGAAAGAGTCGAAATCCACGCACCGCTTTGATCCGGCCGAAGACCGGCTCCACGATTTGCTTGCGCCTGGAATAGGTGCAACGGCCCCTCACGGTGCGCAGTTTGCGCGCCATGCGTTCTTTGATTGTCGCCCCTTTGGGAATCCGCCCTCGCGGGGCCGGCCAGCTGTGCTTTTGTTTCTACGCGGCCGATAGCATTTTTCCTGTTTTTTACTACAACGGTTCTCCGTCAGCCTCCTAGGTAACCTTGAGCGGGGTGTCTTCAGAAGTCGTCTCCTGGGCGGATCGATAGACTTCTCGCACGATCACCTGGGGGCGTCCTCTCACCTGGTCCATGATCCGCCAGAGGTACGCTCCGATGATGCCTAGCATCAGCATCTGTATACCCGTTGCCAGGCTTATGATAAGGGCCGTGGATGTCCAGCCCGGTGATGGCTCACCCACAAGGTAGTTGAGGATGAGGTATAAGGCGAAAATTACAGATAACAGGAAAAATAACATCCCCATATACGAGATGAGCTGAATGGGAAATGAGCTGAACGTAAGCAAGGTGTCAACAGCGTTTTTCAGCCTGCGGCGGAAGGTCCACTTGCTCACTCCTGCCAGGCGGGCGCCACGGTCATAATCGATGAAATCCTGGCGAAATCCCATCCACATGATAATGTAGTAGAACATGGTGTTTTTTTCGGGTATTTTCAAAAGAATCTCGACCACCCGGCGGCTCATCATAAAATTGTCCACGCCTTTGCGCGGGATGGGAAGGTCCGTGAGCATGCGAATCCAGAAGTAAAAAATTGATGCAAATAATTTCTTATGCCATGGGTCAACCCTCGATCTTCTACATCCCCATACCACGTCCAATTCCCGCGAGCGGGCCATATTGAAGTATTCGGGAAGAAGTTCCGGGGGGTCCTGAAGATCGCCGCTTATCGTCCAGATATAGTCGCCGCGCGCCTCGGAAAATCCGGCCATAAGGGCCGGGTGTGATCCGAAGTTGCGACTCAGGTTCACAAGGACAACCCGGGCGTCACGGCCGGCAAGCTTACGGAGGATCCCAGCGGTTCCATCGCTGGAGCCGTCGTTGACGAAAATCAGCTCCACATCTGCTTTCCCTTCCAATTCCTGGCAGACGCGCTTTAGGCGGTCATAGAGCGTGGGAAGATTCTCCTCCTCGTTATACACGGGTATCACTACCGATATTAAAGGCAGTCGGTGGTCATTTTCCATCGAAGAATGATTCATCACGTTCTTTCGTTCAGGATCAGTCGTTTTCGATTTTCAACTCGATCTTATTGTTCTCATCAATGATCACACGGCCGCGGGGCCTGGCTGGAATGCCGAATGCAATGGTATAAGCCTCCAGGCTGCTGTTCACAAGGCTCGCCGCACCGACCACGCAGTGGTGCCCGATCTCGACTCCCTTGAGGATGATGGTGCCCGCCCCGATATGACAATTATCGCCGATGGTCACGGGAGCCACTTCATAAGGAGCCTTCCCCCCACTCAGGGCCCAGAGGACTGTGTCATGGGTGTAAATCTGAACCCCGGCCGAGATACTACAGTAGCTCCCTATCCGCACCGGCGCACGACCCTCGATGAGCACATTCGGCCCAATCCAGGTGTGTTCCCCCACCTTTACATCCCACAGTATATATGCACTCTGATACACGCTTGTCCCTTCGCCGAACCCGAGATTTCCGGCCCTTTCCCATCTGTCAGTAAGTAGCTCCTGGAGGGGCAGATCCCGGTTCCAGCGGGCTTTCATCTCGCGGCGCAAAAGGCGGTAAAGAGCCTGAATATCCCGGGCCAAACGTTTGAGGTCTTTTTCATCCATTTGAAAATCTCATCATTGAGTAATAAAATCAGCTCGCGCCATGGGATGACAACGCCGGGGTGGACTCCACGTTGGTGGCCGTTTCCCCATCCACAAAAAGCCTGTTCCACCACTCGAAGCATACAAGAGACCAGATGAGGAACCGGTGATTACGCTTGCCCGAGGCATGCTCCTCCAGGATGCGCTCGATGCCGCTCCGCTTGAAGTAGCCGCGTTCCGTGGCCCGCTTTGAGAGCAGCATCCCCCGCAGGTAGCTCCACGTATCGGGCAGGAGAAACCAGCTCCGGTCGGGTGGAGTGAACCCTTGCTTCTTTCTCACCAATGTTTCCTCGGGCAGCAGGGGCCTCATGGCTTCCTTGAGCAGGATCTTGAAGTCCGCGCCCTCGCCGTTGTCCCGCATCTTCCACCATGGAGGGACCCGGAGAGAGAAATCGATGAGGGCGTTGTCTGTGAAAGGTACGCGGGATTCCACAGAATGGGCCATGCTCAGCTTGTCGTCCACCATGAACAGACCGTTCAGAAAAGTCTTCGCATCGAAGTACAGTGCGCGGTTCAAGGGATGCCGTGCGCGTGTTCCCTGCATGACTTCCCTGTAAGAGTCGAAGGTGGAGAACCCCGAGATGGCCCGGTTGACCTCATCGGTGAAAAGCCGGCGCTTCTCCTCATCGTCCAGGAACCTGATCCAGCACTTATAGTAAAGCCGGTCGAATGTCTCGGTGTCATGCACGTCCAGAATGTGCCTGTATCTCCAGGGATAGCCTGCATAGGACTCGTCTCCTCCCACCCCGGAGAGCACCACGGTCACATATTGCTTGATGAGGCGGGCCGTATACCAGACCTGATAGCTGATTCCCACGCGCGGCTCATCCAGGTGCCAGACCACGAGGGGCAGAACGGGCTGCATGTCCCCGGGCCGAAGCACCAGCTCATGGTGATCGGTGTCCAGATAACGGGCAAGAGTGCGGGACTCCTCACGCTCGTCAAAGAAACTCTCCATTCGGGTCACGCCCGAACTCAAGTCGAATCCGCAGGTGAACGTATGCAGGTGCGGAATGTGCCGCCGGCAGACCGCGCTGATGGCCCCCGTGTCCATGCCGCCGGACAGGAAACTCCCCACCGGTACGTCCGAGAATACCTGCCTGCCTATCGCCTTTTCGAAGAGGCCCAGCAGCTTCTCTGCAGCCTTTTTCTTGTCGGTGGGGTAATCGTCCTCCCGGTGGGCCAAGTCGTAATACTGTCGCCTGCGAAGGGGCCGGCCGTCTTCCGACAGAACAATATGGCCCTGCGCGAGATAGCGAACCCCCCTGAAAAGGCAGCGCTCGCCCGTGCACCATTGGAACGTGAGATGTTCGGCCAGCGCCTCCAAGTCGGGCTGCACCTCCAGGCCCAGAGGAATCAGCGCCTTGACCTCAGAGGCGAACAGTAACTCACCCCCCGGCCGCTCCGCATAATACAGGGGCTTGACACCCATGCGATCCCGCGCCAGCAGAAGGCGTCGGCGAGTACGGTCCCAGATGGCCAGGGCGAACATGCCGTCCAGACGGCTGATGGCCTCCTCCCCCAATTCCTCGTAAAGGTGGAGGATGGTCTCCACATCCGTGCGGGAAATAAAACGATGACCCCTGGAGTGTAGTTCACTCCTGAGTTCCTGAAAATTATATATCTCCCCGTTACAAACCAGTATGACCGTCCCGTTCTCGTTGGTCATGGGCTGGCGCCCGAACTCGGATAGGTCGATAATGGACAGCCGTGTATGAACAAGGTCCAGAGCGTAGTTTTCGCCCCGCTCGGAGTGGAAACCCTCTCCGTCGGGCCCATGGTGGCGCATGCGCTCAGCCGCCCGGGCCAGCGCCGATGGGTCAGTTCCCCTGGCCTCTTGGCCCCATACTATGCGTCCGGCTATCCCGCACATCGGCCCGCTCTCAAGCCTCCCCTCGCTTGACGGCTTCCCGCCATTTGATGACCTCCCGCATCCCCTCCTCCACTGACGTGGCGGCCTTGAAGCCCAGCAATTCCTGTGCTTTTTTGGTACATCCCCATCGGCGGCTGACCAGGCGGGAGTCCCGGTGGATATACTCAGGCTCGAGTTTCCCCTCATAGCCCATGAGCCGGATCAGGATATGCGCAAGCTCGGTCAGGCTGGTCTCCTGACCGGAGGCGCCGTTGAAGAACTGACCGTCGGCCTCCTCCTTCCGGATGCACAATATGTTCAGTCGTGCCGTATCCTTGACATAAATCAGGTCAACCGTCTGGGAGCCGTCTCCGTGGATAATAGGCGGCTTGCCCTGGTCCAGGCGATTGATAAAGTGCATGATTACGTCCATGTATGCAGCCTGGAAAGGCTGGCGGGGGCCGTAGACGTTCAGGTACCTGGTGCCGGAGTAAGGCAGGCCGAACTCCTTGTGAAAACACCGGCACAACTGTTCAGCAGCGATTTTCGTGGCCCCGTAAAAGAGGTCATTGTTGAAGGGATGGTTCTCGTCTGTCGGCAGATAACTGCCGTCGCCGTAAACGCTGGATGAGCTGGCGTATACGATCTTCTTGATTCCCGCGTTGACGCAGGCCTCCAGGACGTTGTACGTGCCCATGACGTTAACCTCAATGGCCAGGCGTGGCTGCTCCTGGCTTCTGCGGAGCCACATGGAGGCTTGGTGGCTGACGTAGTCCACGCCTTCCATGGCGCGGCGCAGAGAGAGGGTATCCTGTACGTCGCCCACCACGATCTTGACGTTTCCCCTCTCCTGCGCCTGCCTGAGATGTTCCGGTCGCCCGCGTACCATGCTGTCCAAGACGATTACCTTTGCTGCGCCCTCGTTGATCAGCTCGTCCACGATGTGCGAGCCAACCATACCCGCACCTCCGGTAACCAGAATGGTCTTTCCTTGAATCTCGTAAGCCATTTTCTATCAATACCTTCTTCTTGAATAAGTAGTAATAGTGTGCAATAGCGGCTTATCTTACGTGTTGTTGCTTCCAGCCTTGATCATGGACGTTCACCGGGAGGCGATCGCCGACGTAAGTGCGCGAGCCACGGCTCCAATCTGTTCCTGCGTAATTTCGGGGAACATTGGCAAACTGATGATTCTCGATGCTACACGGTGTGTCACCGGCAGGTCCTCAGGTCTGTACCCCAGGTGGACAAATGCGGGCTGTTCGTGGAGCGGAACAGGGTAATGCACTCCGGCCTCGACGCCGTCGGACTTTAATTGGCGTATGATATCGTCTCGCCTCCCATCGGGAACCTGGACTACATAGAGGTGGTATACGTGGCTGCGCCTCGGAGCATGAGCGGGAAGCACCAGGTCGGAAACCCTGTCCAGAAGGCGATGATATACCTGTGCCGCCTCCGCACGTTTTTGGTTCCACTCTTCCAGGTGCTTGAGTTTAGCGGTCAGTACGGCTGCCTGGATCGCATCCAGCCTTGAGTTGACACCCGGGAAATCATGGAGGTACTTTTGATTCCGGCCGTGATTAGCGTACATTTTTATTTTCCGGGCCAATTCATGATTGTTGGTGACGATGGCTCCGCCGTCGCCGTATGCTCCCAGGTTTTTTCCCGGGTAGAAGCTGTACATCCCCAATTCGCCGAATGTTCCGACCCGCTTTCCATCGTATCGCGCGCCGTGGGCCTGCGCGCAATCCTCAATGACCCACAGATGATTTCGCCGGGCGACCGCCATGATGCTGTCCATCTCGCACGGCTGGCCGTAAAGGTGGACAGGAATGACTGCCCGGGTCCTCTCGGTGATGTTGCGTTCCACGCTCGCCGGATCCAGCAGATGCGTCTCAGGTTCAATGTCGGCAAAGACGGGCCGGGCACCCGCGCGCAAGATGGCCTCCGCGGTGGCGATAAAGGTATGGCTGGGACAGATGACTTCGTCCTTGTCCCCGATTCCCAGTGCCCATAAAGCGATCTCGAGGGCATCGGTGCCGTTGGCGCATCCCACCACATGCCCGACTTCGCAGAACTCCCGGAACATATTCTCAAAACCCGCAACCGCCGGCCCTCCGATGAACCGACCACTTGCGATCACCTCTGTGATGGCCGGCATGATCTCTTCACGGATGCCGGCGTATTGTGCTTTAAGGTCTACCAGTGGAATCATTGCTGTTTTTTCTTTCATACTTTTCCTGTTAATTCTTCTTCGCTGGATTCTGCTCGATTTACAGATCACAACCCTTGCAGTGCATGACCTCGCCTCTTCGTTCCATGGAGCGTTGACCCGCCTCAAGCACCTGCACAACGCTCAGGCCTTTGCGCCCGTCGGTTTTCGGGGTACTCCCCTCCTGCACACAGTCAAAGAAGTGGATCACTTCCTGGCGCAAGGGTTCCCTGAATTCTATTTTCGGAATGATAATGTTGCCGTGTCTGAGCTGGAATTGAAACTCGCTGAAGCTGTTCGGTGCCTCGAACCTGACCATGTCCACACCTTTATCGTAAATGGTGATCTTGGCGTCCAGGCTGACGTCGTCGTACACCACCATTTTCTTGGAGCCCACCAGCGTCATCCGCCGGATTTTATTGGGATCAAGCCATGATACATGGAGATGGGCAACACGTCCGCCCCGATAATACAACTGTATAAAGGCGACATCCTCGAACGGGCCTCCTAATAGCCTGTACCCTGTTGCAGCCACCTTTTCGGGCGGACATCCCATAAGCAAGTTGGTGATACTGATGTCGTGCGGGGCAAGGCTCCACAGGACATTACAGTCCTGTCGGATCACCCCCAGGTTTACCCGGTGGCTGTAAAGGTAATACAGATCGCCGATCTCGCCGGAATCTATGAGCTCTTTGCACGCAAGGACTGCATCGTTGAACTCGAAGACGTGTCCAACCATCAATATCCGCTTTTTCTGCTCCGCCAGGTTCACCAGAGCCACTGCTTGTTCTGTGGTCATGGCGAGCGGCTTCTCAACGAAACAGTGCTTGCCCGCTTCCAGCGTAAGCTTGACCAGTTCGAAATGCGTGTCAGCGGGGGTGGCGATGAAGACTGTCTGAACCCGGTCATCTTTGAGGATATCTCCGAATCGCGGGGTCAACTGTGCCTCCGGGTTCTTGGTGCCGATCTTTTGTAACTTGTTCTCATCCAGATCGCAAAGCCATATCCATCGGGCCCGGCCCGACTCCTTGACGTTGCGGATCAGGTTGGGGCCCCAGTAGCCCAGTCCCGCGATCCCTGCGTTTATCAATTCCATTACCTTATCATGCTCCTGTCAACTGAACACCATGAGGGTATATTATTAGTTCAAGCCCCGCCCCTCAAGACCAACATCCAGGTCCAGCTCCCCGAAGAATGAAAATCAACTATTCGGGAGCACTTGCACTCACCATTGTTTATTTGGTTCTGTTTTATATATATTAGGTGAAGCCTGATAGTCAAGATAAAACGCCCAAGGGATTTTCCCTGTTTTTTCCTCTTGTCAAATGTATGATCCAGAGTCAGCCCGGACGAAAGGGGGTGGGGGGACAATAATACAATGCTATTTTGGACTCAGCCCATGTCTCCGTCACGAGACATTTTCTATGTAACTATTTGATAATACGGGTATTAAATGATTTATCACATTTTCTCTAACTTCTATTTTCTATCCAAGCGGTAATTGCGGATCTGGGGGATCACCCCCCGCCTTGGGGTGGAATAACGGAGCCCACGGGTGACCCAGACAATTTATTGTCTGGGCTGCGCAGCAGCAAGAGGTCATGGCAAAACGTCATGTGCTGTTGCTGCGTCTATCATCAAGATTGTCCAGATATTCCTCTCATGTTCACCTGGATGCCAGCAGAAAAAGGACTTTTCGTGGACAGCCTCTTATCGCTTCGCGACCCGGACGACAAGTCGTCTGGGCCACCCACCTCTTTTCGATAAGTATCTCCAAAATTCCTTTTTCACGTACCGATGAATGTAATGGATTAAAATTCAAAGCATTTTGATAAATTTGTAATGAAAATTCATGAAGCGGGGCAGCCTCGCCCCTACGTCAGGGAAGAGCGGAATTTGCAATCCAGAAAATTCTTTGCTGTGACTTTTGTTGCTGAAATGAACGCAACTTGGTATGAGTGGCCTGTTTGATCAGGAAAAAATAGTGAATCTTCTGGAGCATTTTTATATTGACATTTACGTTAACGTTAAATTAATCTATTATCCGAGTTGAATGATGATCGATAACCTCGAAAAAAGCACCGCTTCAATCTCTGCCAGGAAAATGATACGTATTGGGGAACTGGCGCGTTCGGCCGGTGTAACCACGAGGACGCTGCGCCATTTCGAGTCCCTCGGTCTGCTGGAACCGGGCGGGCGGGAGAGCGGTCTCGTCCGCCACTATACACCGGAGGCGGCTGAACGGCTCCATACGATATTGCGTTTTAAATCTGCCGGACTCAAGTTGAGTCAGATTAAAGAGATCATGGATTGCGCGCGGGTGAAAGGAACGGGCGGGGATTTGGCCCGGAGCATCCTGAAACCGCTCAAAGCACGCCGGAACAAGATAATTCAACAAATTTTCGAGCAGAACCAACTGCTGGACGACATAAACGAGTCCATCAGCATCCTTGAAGCGTGCCTGAACTGCAAGGCCATGCCGGCTCCCGAGCGATGTCCCCGCTGCAAAGCGGTATCCTCACGCGGGGGCGTGCCCGGTATTCTGAGCGGCATCAACCCCAATATGCGCTGCGGCCGGCAGGAGCCGTAATCCAAACCTGTATGCCCGAAAAGGAGATGGAAATGAAACCCAAAGTCCTGGGAATAAGTGCTTCACCCCAGAAAGGGGGAAAGGTAGAGACGCTGGTGCAGGAGGTTCTGTCCGCCTCCCGTCTTCCTCACGAGCTGGTGCGCCTTCACGAGCTCAGTATAGGACCGTGTAGAGCCTGCAATGGTTGCCGGGCCGACAATGTGTGCGTGATTACAGACGATTGGGGAGACCTTGGACGAAAAATCCTCGATTCCAGCGCGGTGGTGCTGGGGGGCTGGGCTTTTTCGGGGATGATCGACGCGGCCACCAAGGCCCTCATGGAACGTTTCTGGTCCTTCCGCCACCATAACCAGCTCACCCGGGGCAGGGTGGGTGCGGCCGTGATAGTGGGGAACAACCCGGAACTGGCGGGCGACCTTGCTGATGCGTTACTGCAGTTCATGCGCAACTATGGCATTACAGCAATGGGCCGCGTGACAGCGGCGGGTGCAAACCCATGCCTGGGATGCGAAGATTCCCTGAGCGCTTGCGAGTACAGCGGTGTAGTGGCCCGGTACGGCCGATTGGAGCGCATAGGGATAGGCATGTACAACCCCATCGAGCACCAGTTGGGTGTCCTGAAAGAGGCTCGGATACTGGGGCAACGGCTGGGGCACAAGGTGGAACACGTGATGGCTCGAGGTCTCGGGGCCGAAATTGCTTGAAAAGACGAACCCGTGCAATGGGAGGAAAAATGAGAACAAAAAGCTCCGGCGCTAAGGTATTGAAGAAGGCCACTCGGCCTTCCCAAGAAGCTCTCACCCGGGCGGTTAAGGAAAAGGCCCTTTCTCTGGGCGCGCACCTGGTGGGTGTGGCGCCGGTGGAGCGCATGGAAAGCGCCCCACCGGAGCTTCATCCGAGGCGGTTGCTCCCCGAGGCGAGGAGTCTGATTTCCATGGCTTACCGGATCAACCGCGGCATCCAACAGCTCCACCTGAGGGGTCCCAGTCCCATGCCTTTTTCCCGCTTCGCCGGCCTGGAACCCAAGATAAGGCTCGACGATATGGCGCTGGATTTGGCTAACTTCCTTGAGGATATGGATTACATAAGCCTCCCCATTCCGGCCAACCAGTACTATTACCAGGAGAAGGGTGTTGGAGAGATCTCCCACAGGCATGTGGCTATGGCAGCCGGGATTGGTCGTCTGGGCCGCGGCGGGTTCCTGGTAACCCCCCAGTATGGCGGCGCTGTCCAATTGATAAGTGTGTTGACCACGGCCTCCCTCCTGGCGGACCCAATACTCAAAGAGGACCCGTGCCAGGGGTGCCCTCAGCCATGCGTTTCCATCTGCCCGGTGCAGGCCCTACGCCGCGATCGCGATCGGGTGATCGTTATGGACGGCAAAGAATACCGCTACGGGTGGCTCTCCTATCTCCGCTGTCAGTGGGGCTGCGGCGGCATGGTCATGGGTGACCGCTTTTACGCCCTCTCTGACCTGCCCATGCCGTCTCTGGAGGAGGAAGACGATTCCGAGCAGGTGCGGGTGGAGTTTCTCCTGGCGGGTGAAAAGAGGTTCCCCTGGGACCGCGCCAATCGCGCGGCCTTTCAGTACAACGCATGCTCCAAGTGTTACGTTGTCTGCCACCCCGAGAGGCTGAAAAAAGGTGAACAACAGGATCGGTGATCCGGATGGCCGATTCGAAGCCATGGGGAAAGGAGGAAGCCGCTGAAGACCCTGACGGATACTTATCAACAGGGGCACGAGCGTATAGCAGGGGAGAAATACGGCTTACTTTTGCGGGGTGTGTAAACTGAGTTCACCCTGCGTCGAAATGAGCGGATATTTCAGCGATACCTCTTCGTCCGGAGGGGGTGGCGGCGGTAGCGCGGCTCATGGCAGAGGAACTGCGCAGGGTCATGACCATGAACGGGGTGCCCCGCCCGGGTGATGCCCGGCCGGAAATCCTCATGCGTGATCCATTGACTTTACCATGCTCTTCATTTTGAAAGGCTTGACAAGCATATGTGGCGGGTGAGGATCACCCGTCTTTTCTTCTGATAAGGGCGCCTGTTATTAACAAAAGCAGACGTCCGTATTTCTGAATGAATTGCTAACTGTAATGCTATCCTGAAGCAAATTACTTCATCAAATAATCCAACTATGCTGATTATACTCAGTCCTCTGAGCTAGCCGCCGACTGCAACGGAAGCGCCGTTTACTAATCTTGCTACTCCTCCAACTTTTTTCCTGCAGTTTTATCCCGTGATCTTTATCCTGACCAGGGGATACCATGATTGTTCTGTTTCCCATTCCCAACCTTGACTCTAAAATAGACATTGGACCTTTGAAAAACGAGAAAGCCCTCTTGGATTAAGGATTTCGATGAGGTATAATCCTCACCACCTGGGTGAAATCCCCAGAATCCAAGGAGGGC
>JAFDED010000110.1 GCA_019310535.1 Deltaproteobacteria bacterium | reverse complement strand
TCCCCGCCGCAATGAGCCCTGGTTTCGGCGCAACCAGCGCATCCGCAACCGGGCCGAGCCCGTCATCGGACATCTCAAATCGGACCACAGGATGAACCGTTGCCGCTACCGAGGTCCTGAGGGTGATACGTGCAACGTTGTGTGGGCAAAGATGGCCTGGAACCTGAAAAAAGTGGTTGCTCTTGAGAAAGAAAGGGAGAATAAAAGGCGTAAACGGGAGCTTCTGAAAGCAGCATGAGGAAAAAGAAGAAAAGATATTGAGCGTTCTCCCAAAAAACAAAAGATTATGACTGTGCAATCCCTTCATGATCTTTTCGATAACCTATTTTTCAGTGTGAACCATTTAGATAACTAAATTGGATCAGTCGGAAAGGAGACAACCTATGAGAAGCCTTGAGTTCATGAATGCAGCTAAGGTGATTACAGATTACTACATTGGGATCAAGCCCGGAGAGGAGGTTCTGGTCGTCAGAGATACTCGCATCGGCGAATTTCCCGGGGCGGAGGCGCTTGCGGAGGCTGTTTTATCCTCCATCAGTATGTTAGGAGGAGAGCCTCAAATTATAAACTACGTCTCCCGCCCGCTGGCGGGAATGGAGCCTCCTAAAGTTGTTGCCGCAGCCATGAAATCAGCCGATGCTGTGATAATTATGTCAACTTTGTCTATCCTTCAAACGGTTGCCACAACCGAGGCGCTGTCAGCCGGAACAAGAGTCCTGATGCTTCCACCCGCCAGATACATTTATGGTTCCCTCGACATGCTATATAGGCTGATGCCGACAGATTCAGGGGAAATAGCTAAGAGGATTGAAATGGCTGAAAAGTTGACCACCTTGTGCAAAGCCGGATCCAGGATCAAAGTCCTCTCCCCTAAAGGAACAGATATAACTTTTGGCATAGGGAAACTGGAGGTTCTGTATAATCCCACCACCGTCCGGGAGCCCGGGCAGAGAACAATCGTTCCCGGGGGACAAGTCACCGTCGGAGTAAACGAGGGAGAAGCTGAGGGCAAATTTGTTGTGGATGGAAGCGCATCTCCTATGTACCGCCCTTTAAGTGATCCGATCGAAATGGTGGTAAAAGGGGGCAAGGTAGTTGAAATAAAAGGGGGAAGAGATGCTCAAGATTATCGTTCATTCCTTGAAAGCCTCAATGATCCTCAAGTTTACCAGATTGCGGAGGTAGGTGTCGGGTTCCACCCCCGGGCAAAGTTGTCCGGAACCCCTCTGGAAGACGAAAGAATATACGGGGCATCATGGATTGCTGTCGGTACTAATGTCCATATTGGCGGCACAGTTAAGGCGAAGATTCACAGCGATTGTGTGATGCTTCCTCCGATTCATCTTACAGTTGATGACAGAATTGTTTTGAAAGACGGTAAATTTTATGTATGATATTTTCAGGAAAAGGGGGGTGACCACCGTCAAATACCTATCCTAAGGGCCCAAGTGAAAAATGGACCGATGCTTATAAAAAAGCCAAGATGAGGGGGTGGATTATGAAAAGTCTATTCAGCATAAAAATGGTTGCCTTGGTTTTGTTGGTTCTTCTGTCAGGGATGCTGGTCAGCCTGGGAAGTCCCGCGTCCGCAGGAGAGGAAAAAACCACTCTTATGGTCGGAATTACAGCTGATCCAAGAAATATAAGCCCTATATCTGCATGCACCTATCATGACTGGGTAGTAGGGTACCGTGTATACAGCTCATTGTTTCAGGCCGATGAAAACTTCCAAGCTGTCCCTGATCTCGCTGAGTCCTGGGAAATATCGGATGATCAACTAACCTACACATTTCATCTAAAGCGTGATGCAACCTTTCATGACGGGAATCCCATAACATCCGAGGATGTGGCATTCAGTGTCATGAAAGTGAACCTGCCCAATGGAAGCATATGCCAGCGGGGCCCGGGATCGGTCATCAAGTCGGTCGAGACTCCTGACGACCACACGGTCGTGTTTCATCTTAAAGCCCCATTTCCTGAAATGTTGAATCCTCATGACGGTCTTGGCCCGCATTGCTCGGGAGTCGTGGAGAAAAAGCTTTATGAAGGCAAGGATTTGCTTACCAATCCTTATAACTATAAGCCCATCGGCTCCGGCCCGTACAAGTTCGTCGGGTGGGTGAGGGGCAGCCACATCGTCCTTGAAAGATATGAAGGGTATCACGGCAAATTGCCCGATATAGAGAGAATTGTGTTCCGCATCATGGGTGACCCTGTTGCAAGGGCATTGGCCTTTGAGAAGGGGGAGATTCAGTGGATCCCATTCGAGACTCCGGCAAGCGAAGTAGCCAGGCTGAATAAACTGCCCGGCAACCATGTTTTCTTCCACGGCTCGCCATGCGGGACTATGGTGGAACTCGGATTCAATATGCGAAGGGAGCCATTTAAAAGTAAAAAGGTAAGGAAAGCTCTCACCGCTGCGATAAATCAGCAAAAAGTAATCAACTTGGTCTATTTCGGAGGAGCCGTTCGTGGTATCGGACACATTCCGCTGACCCCGTTTTCCGCATGGTGGCATAACCCTGATGCCAAGCAGATCGGATATGATCCAAAACTAGCTGCCAAGATGTTAGATGAGGCCGGGTATCCGGTAAAAAAGGACGGATGGAGATTTCATATCAACCTTAAACACTCCACCGGCTATAACGAGCACATAAAAGTGGCGGAGCTTGTAAAAGACGATTTCAAGAAAATTGGTGTTGATGTGCAAATTATCAGCCTTGATCATGCTGCTTGGCATGAACATGTATTCAAGCGCTGGGACTTTGATACCACATTTTTGCCATTCTGCGGCGGCCCCACTCCTCCTACCTTGAAGCGTTTTCACTCGAAGAACATTTTACGTATAAGCTGGGCGAATTGTGTAGGGTTCAGGAACAGTGAATATGACGCACTATTTGACGCGATGATCAGTGAAACCGATGCGAAAAAACGGTTGAAACTCACCAATCGTATGCAGGAAATACTGGTGGATGAGCAGCCGGTAGCCTACGTGGTGCACAGACAAAACGCCACCGCTCTAAAGGAAGGATCCTTTGCCAAACTGCCCGATAATATTTGGGTGCTGCATTACCTGCAAAAGCATCTGGATAGTGTAAAGCCTATCAAACCTCGGTAGTTGCGATCAAGGAAAACTTTTATAGGGAATGTCTACTCCCCAGAGCACCGAAGCTCCGGGAAGTAGACATTCTTAGAGGATGCCTTCCTTAGCAAAGGAAGATTGATGATCGCTTACATAATAAGGAGAATTCTGGGGGCTGTCCCTCTTATCCTTTTAGTCCTGGTCATAAATTTCATAATACTACAATTGGCGCCAGGGGATCCTGTCTTCCTTTTTATTCAGGGTGGGGCAGGAACTACAGCAGAATATGTGCAACAGGTGAGAGAGAGATTAGGCCTTGATAGACCAATGGGAGAACAACTCCTGGTTTTCATTTTGAATATATTTCGCGGAGAACTAGGGTTTTCTCACTTCTATCAACAGCCGGTCGCGGCTCTTATTATGGAAAGGCTGCCAATTACCTTCCTGTTGGTTATCCTGTCCACGATTTTTGCCTCAGTGGCGGGGATATTGCTGGGTATTTTTGCAGGAACACGCCCCTATTCCGCTGTTGATCGTATAAACACAGTGGTGGCAGTTCTGGGTTATTCCATTCCCACGTTCTGGCTTGGTCAGTTGTTAATTATAGCTTTTTCGGTGCGTTTAAACATACTTCCAACCGGCGGGATACCCATGCATTTCACAGGCGGGGGAGGCTTCCTGGACTGGCTGCGACATCTCGTTCTGCCGGTCCTAAGCCTTGGATTCATTCAGCTTGCCCTGGCCGCACGGGTAATGCGCGCGAGTACACTTGAGGTTCTCGGCATGGATTATATTCTGAGCGCGCGTGCCAAGGGTTTGAAAGAAAGCGTTATACTTTTCAAGCATGCCTTACGGAATGCGGTGCTTCCTGTGCTGACCGTAATAAGCGTCAATTTTGCCTTTCAATTTACAGGTGCCATGATAATAGAGACCGTGTACAGCTGGCCTGGGCTCGGTAGACTGATGTTTGAATCCGTATATAGGCGGGATTACCCAGTACTTATGGGGTTGCTGATTGTGACGTCCGTTGGAGTGATAGTGATCAATTTGATCACTGACCTTTTATATGCCTATATTGATCCAAGGATCGTATATGAATAAAAAGCCGGGTGCGCGCTGTATTTGCCTTTCTTAGTGAAGAGGAAAAGCAAAGGCAATAATATAATGGATGAGTTAAAAGCACTGAGGGACAAATTATGGGCTTTCTGGAAAGGATATCGCAGGAATGCGGGAGCTGTTTTCGCCCTCTTCTTTCTGATCATCCTGGTTATCCTGGCCGTTTTTGCCGATTTGATAGCAAAGTATGGACCCATGGATACGGGGATTGGCCCCCCTTTGCAGCCACCGGGCAGCCAATTTCTCATGGGGACGGATGATCTGGCCAGGGATATATTCAGTGGAGTAGTACACGGCGCCAGAGTTTCATTGATTGTCGGTTTTACTGCGGCGTTCACAGCCACACTGATTGGCGTTATTATTGGATCAATATCGGGATATTTCGGTGGCTCGACCGATTATTTGTTGACAAAGCTTTGCGAGCTTTTTCAGTCTGTTCCCAGATTCCTTTTCGCTCTTGTCATAGTGGTTTTCTTCGGTAATACTGTGTGGAACGTTGTTGTGGTGATAGGAATACTGAGCTGGCCCCGCACAGGAAGATTGGTCCGGTCCGAGTTTCTGCGATTAAGAGAGACGGAATTCGTCATGGCGGCACAGGCTGTGGGCATGAGCAGTGCGCGCATAATTTTCAAACATATACTGCCTAACGTTATGCATGTAATCCTTGTAACTGCGTCTCTCGAAGTCGGGGCTGCAATTATAACCGAGGCCGGGTTGAGCTTTTTAGGAGCCGGGGACCCAAATTTGATGAGTTGGGGCAGAATGTTACATAACGCTCAGGCGTTTCTTAGAACAGCATGGTGGATGGCAATTTTCCCAGGATGCGGCATATTCTTTACAGTTCTATCCATGAATCTCATTGGAGATGGTTTGAATGATGCATTAAATCCCAGGCTAAGACGTATACAACGTCAGTGATGAATCGGCTCAAGACGTCGTTGGCTCATGAAATGAGTAGGGAGGTAATGTGGAGATAGCTCTTATACGTGTAAGGACTTTGGATAATATAGAAGCTGTTGATAGACATGGGCCTCTCATTGAGAAATTCTTCCCCGGACTTCGAGTCAAATGTTACTGCATTGAAGATCAGCCTTATGGCATTCATGATGCGAGATCTGAGGAAATTGCCAGGCCTAAGGTTATCAAATTGGCGAAAAAAATAGAGGGATCGGATGCTATAATCGTCAGTTGCGCAGCAGATCCGGGAGTTGAGGAATTAAATGAAGAACTCCCGATTCCAGTCATAGGAGCCGGGAAGAGCTTAGCATGCATATCCCGAACATTGGGAGACTCTGTTGGGGCCATCACTATAACAGATGATGTTCCTGACATAGTGAGAAGGGAGCTTGGCAAGCATCTCCTCGCTTGGAAAAAGGTGGAAGGAGTAAAGACAGGCATCGATCTTGAATCAGAAGCAAATTTCAAAAACGCACTGAATGCAGCAGAGGAGCTAGTTAGGCTGGGCAGCCCGGTGATCGCCTTGGCCTGCACAGGGTTCTCCACGATTGGGATAGCTCCTGAGATCTGCAAAAAGTTAGGGGTGCCAGTCGTGGACCCGATCCTGGCAGCAGGATCAGTAGCATATAACCTGATGCTGACCAGAGAAGGCTGGAATTCTTTAAAAGATTGATGAAGAATGCTTGGGGTCCGCCTTCTCTTTGTGATCCTTATTCTGCAGGGCTGAGGCTCATAATGGGAGCAGTCTCCACACGGAAATTTACGAGCAGTTTAATGTAAAGGGGGTGCGGATCCCTTCTTGGGTGATATTCATAAACTAGGAACTGATGCGGAGAGACAAGTGATGCTGGAAAAGCAGACCTGGAAGAGAGCGCGGGAGAAGTTCAAACGGACAAAGGTAGCCCTGATCCCGGTGGGAAGCACCGAACAGCATGGACCTCATCTTCCGCTGGGGACGGATTTTATTACGGCGAAGGCCCTGGCAGAGGAGGCGGCCGCGCGCACTGAGGCAACCTGCACTCCCGTGATCCCAGTCGGCCTGTCAGAGCACCATCGCCAGTTCTGGGGGACACTCTGGGTCGAGGCGGAGCACTTCCGCGGTTATCTGCGCGGGATCGCCCGCAGCCTATCATTTCACGGGATCAGCAGAATCATCTACGTCAACGGTCACGGAGGGAACCAGGCAGCGGTGCTGGAGGTTTGTTGCGAACTCCGCCGCGAAGGAATCTATGCCTTAGCCTGGCAATGGGGAATGTTTGTGAAAAATCTGAGTGAGAAAATCCTTCACCAACCGGAAGTTGGTCCCCAGCATGCAGCAGAACGCGAGACCTCGATAATGCTTAAGATCGCCGAGGAACTGGTCGATAAAGAGGCCTTTGACGAAGCAGGCCGGCTGGCAGCACCGATAGCCTTTGAATACGGAACGAGAGTGAGCTTTGATTTGATCGATGTCTCCGAGGGCGCAACCACCGGCGACCCGCGACTTGCCACCAGGGAGGCAGGCGAGCAGTTTTACAACGCAGCTGTGGAGGGATTGATAGGCCTTGTAAGATGGCTTGAAAGTCAGACGGAGGAGGCACTTCAACCAAAGGGCCACAAGCCCTGACATGGAAGCGTTACAAAAGAAGGATTAGAATAATAATTTTGCTGGCAGACCTGATTTCACAAAACAACCTCGAAGAGCACCCTTACGGCAGGGCTTGCCATTGTTTCAAGCTCCAAGGTTTTATTCGTTCTGTTTTTGGGACTGCAGCAAGAAAGGGACACAGCGGTGCCGCTAATTGAGGTTAGAGGCCTCAAGGTATACTTCTACACCGAAGAAGGTGTGGTGCGAGCCGTTGACGGGGTTGATTTCAGCATCGATCGGGAGAAGACGCTCGGAGTTGTCGGTGAGAGCGGATGCGGAAAATCTGTGACTGCCCTATCAATCATGGATCTGATCCAGAGCCCGCCCGGGAGGATTGAAGCCGGTGAAATCCTTTACCATCGCAACGGGAATGTTACAGACCTGACAAAACTCGATCCCAAGGGGCCTGAGATGCGCTCGATCCGAGGGAACGAGATCGCCATGATCTTCCAGGAGCCGATGACTTCCCTTAACCCTGTGTACACGATCGGCAACCAGATCATGGAAGTGATCATCCTCCACCAGCGGTTGAGTAAGAAGCAGGCGCGGGAGAAGGCTATCGAGGTGCTGCATGCCGCTGGGCTCCCCTCGCCCAGACAACATATCGACGAATACCCCCACCAGCTTTCGGGGGGGATGCGTCAGCGCGCTATGATTGCCATGGCTCTTTCCTGTAACCCCTCACTTCTGATTGCAGACGAGCCAACCACTGCCCTGGACGTGACGATCCAAGCACAGGTGTTAGG
This sequence comes from Deltaproteobacteria bacterium, assembly GCA_019310535.1. Lineage (GTDB taxonomy): Bacteria > Desulfobacterota > JAFDED01 > JAFDED01 > JAFDED01 > JAFDED01. The sequence continues at coordinate 5,346 of JAFDED010000110.1, read as the reverse complement.
CCTGATGAACGACCTGCGCAGGCAGTTGAAGACAGCCATCTTGTTCATCACACACAATCTCGGAGTCATCGCCAAGATGGCTGACGACGTCATCGTCATGTACCTCGGAAGGATCGTAGAAGGCGCCAGTGTGAGAGAGATATTCCACAACTACAAGCACCCGTATACACAGGGATTGATGAACTCCATCCCATCGATCGCGGCCGTAAGGAAAGGGCGTCTTGTCCCAATCAAAGGGGTCGTTCCTGACCCCTTCGAGATCCCGACCGGGTGTGGGTTTGAGCCGCGGTGCCCGAAAAGGATGGATATCTGCAAGACGCATGTCCCGCCGCTGAAGGAAGTGGCCCCCGGTCACGTGGCCTCTTGTTGGTTGTTTGAATGATAAAGAGGTGGCAGCACTTGTCCCGCAACAACATTCTTCTTGAAGTGAAAAACCTGAAGAAGCACTTCCCCATTCGCAAAGGGATCCTGAAGCGAGAGGTGGCGCGGGCTAAAGCTGTCGATGGCATCGATATGTACATCAGGGAAGGGGAGACCCTTGGCCTGGTGGGTGAGAGCGGCTGCGGGAAGACCACCGCCGGCCGGAGCCTTCTTCGTCTGATTGAGCCCACTGCAGGAGAAATAATCTTCCGCAGCAAGAAACTTGCCGGCCCAGGCGAGGAGTACAGAATGGTGAATGTTGCCGCTGCATCGCACAAGCTTCTTATGACTCTCCGCCGTGATATGCAGATCATCTTCCAGGACCCCTATTCCTCCTTGAATCCACGGATGACCGTAGGGGCGATAATAGGGGAGCCGCTGCTCGTTCACGGATTGGCAAAGGGGAGCGAATTGAAGGACCGCGTCTGTGGCGTGTTGGCTGCGGTCGGCTTGAATGCTGATCACATGAAGCGCTATCCACACGAGTTTTCCGGCGGACAGCGCCAGCGGATCGGGATTGCACGGGCCCTCGTTCTTGACCCGCAGCTCATTATAGCTGATGAGCCGGTCTCTGCCCTCGACGTCTCCATTCAGGCGCAGGTGATAAACCTTCTCGAGGATTTGCAGCATAAATTCGGCCTGACGTACCTGTTCATTTCCCATGACCTTTCTGTGATCAAGCACATTAGCAACCGGGTAGCTGTGATGTATCTGGGGAAGATCGTGGAGTTGGCCAAGACGGAGGAGTTATTCTTGAATCCAAAGCATCCTTACACCGAGGCGTTGATTTCGGCGGTTCCGGTTCCTGATCCAGACCACAATGTAGAGGAAATCATCCTGAAGGGGGACGTCCCCACCCCGGTGAACCCGCCTTCCGGCTGTTACTTCCATCCACGCTGCCGCTATACTCAGGAGATCTGCAAAAACGAGCCCCCCTGCTATCGAGACCTGGGCGGCAAGCACTATGTTACCTGCCACTTCGCTGAATCTCTAAGCCTGTAGCTGGTTCAGACGCACTGATGAAAAACCACATGATTAAGAGAAAACCACCGGAGAGGCCATGCCTAACCCGGTTTAGTTAACAAAAAAGCTGTAATCAGAAATAGAACTCTTTCCAAGCCCTCAGGTCTATAATTCACAAAATAGGGCGAGTTTGTATCGAATTTTGCTCCACGGCTGACCTAATTACAGCCGTTCAAAAAATAGTCTAAAACCAACGGCTTGAAAGTGAGCCGGGTTTGATTGAAGGCGCGCCAGGGCGTGGCGGCCCTTTTTGTGAAGGCGCGGGTGTGGGATGAGGGGGGAGGTTGAAAGCATTCTTTTTATCGGTTTTTTCTAGTGATAGAAATCATCCACATTCTCATACAGCTCATGCCGGGATGGATCGGCCTTGACCCTATGGGTCAATATCAAGAAACATTCAGCACACCTGAATCCGCAAGCTCCCCGCCCAATTTTGAGATCAGCCCAGTACTCGGAGCAATAAGAAGAGTCTTCAGCCATGTTTTTCCAGTCAGATATGAAGCCGGATTTTCTTGTGCTTCTATAAACTTCAATATCTCTTGGTGTGCCCAGGATATTGGCCGGTATGCGCTCCAGCTTCAAATCCCCTTTTCCCACCATTTTTTGAACATAAAAATCAAAGGGCTTGCCATCGTGAGTGGTTCCGGGTGTTGTTCTAACGAGAGGTAAATCTTTCACATTCTTTCCTTCAGAATGGTCCTTCATCGGATTCAACGCTTTTTTCCAGATCCTTTTTGGAAAACTTCAACGAGGTTGTCAGTGATATAATCTTCTCCATCAGTGGAATTATCGCATCGACAAGATTCACATTTTTTGCTTTTTCTATCCTGCGAAGATCTATCATCTTTTCCAGTAAAGCGATTAATTTATCGTCGTACAGCTCTTCAGGTTTCAGATTCAGGTCGGAGACAAACCTTTGTGATGCTGAGATTGGTGAGGGTTTCTGTGATTCCTCCAGCGATTGGACCGCTGCGTAAAGAATATCAACAAACATTTCTCGCCGTTGTTCAAAGTGAAGTTTTGAGTCTCCCAGTTGGGTAAATTTTTCTCTCATTGAGTCAACAATCTCGGCAAACTCTGCATCCGTTGATTCTGTACTCAATAATTCCAGCGCCTTCCCTATGGAACGGGCCTCTGCTTCCCCGGTCAACCGATCTAGGGCATATCCCTTTTCGGTCGAAAAGTATGCTTTTCTGCAAAGATCCACAAAATCCAATTCAAACAACCTGGAAAGGGCTGCCAGAGAGAAGATGTCAAGGAATTCATAGTTACCCGATTCCAGGGATTCCAAATATTCCTCTGTAATCGGCAGGAAATCTTCATCAAAGATCTTATTTCGTATATCCTTGATAACACAGGCAACAGTGAGACCTCTCTTCTCTCGCTGCGCCTTGAGATATTTACCGAATTCCATCCTCTTTTTAAAAAGCTTATTTTTTCCCTGCTTTTTATCAATTAATGCGATGTATGGTCCTACTTTGAAGGGTTTCGGCTTCTGCTCTTTCACTTCACCCGTTAATATCCACTCGATTGTAACCCTTCCATGACGTGCTGCAGTGATTAAAAGTTCAAATGTTGGATCCACCCTCCCCGTCTCATATTTGCTCAAAAGTTGTGCCGATATGCCAAAAATCGAAGCAAAGGTATTCTGAGGAATGTCTCCTCGAATCTGCTTGAGCCTGGCTCCCACTTCCTTCTTATCAATGCTCTTTGGCATGGTGCGATTTTGAAAGGGTTGATATTTTTTGGTTATGACCCGATAATAGTTGATAATTAATCTTCCCTCTGCTATCCTGGTCACCTAAAGGGAGGCGAGCAGGATGGCAAAGAGGGGAAGGAAATCGCAGTACGATCTTAGCAACGAAGTATGCCCTAATCCTCAATGTTCATTGCATGGGCAAAGAGGCAAAGGAAACATCGTTTCCAATGGCACCCACCCCGACCGTGAAGGGAAAAAAATTCGCAAATTTCTTTGCAGAGCATGCCGTCGCTCTTTTTGTGATCGGTCGGGCACCATTTTTTACGACCTCCGTTCCCCGGAGGAAAAGGTTCTCATGGCTTTAAGACTCTTGGTCAAAGGCATGCCCCTGCGGGGCGTGGCCGAAGTTATGGAGGTGAAACCGGACACGGTGCGCCATTGGCTTCGGGTTGCCGCAGAGCATAGCGAACAGATCAACTCCTTGATGTTAAGAGAGTTGAAGGTTTCGCGGGTGGAGTTGGATGCTCTGTGGAGTTTTGTTGAAAAAAACGATCTTCGGAGGAGAGCACTCCTCTGGAAGGCGAAGTCTGGATCGGGATTGCCTTGGCGCCGGAATATCGACTCATGATTTTGTTCTGCCTTGCCGCCACGGAGCCTTCCCTGGCAGAATCTCCCGTGGCTCGCACCGAAGAGAGGCTCTGCGGAGATGCTGCGCCTCTGTGGGTCAGCAACGGCCTTGACGCTTATGGCGCCGCTTTGTTCCAAAGACACCATGTCATCGAAACCTATCCCCGCACGGGGAAAAGGGGGAGGCCAAGGCGGCCCAAAGTGGCAGCCTGCCCAACCTTGCGTTACGGACAGGTGGTAAAGAGACGGAATGAAAAACGATGCGTGGTCGGTGTTATCAAAAGGGCAATCTTTGAGGATGTACCCTTGCAAGGGATTCAAATGGTGTGCATCGAACGGCACAACTTGAATCTGCGACACGAGAACCGACGCCTGACCCGTAAGACGATCGCCTTTTCTAAGAAGCCCGTCTGGCTTGAAAGGCAGATGCACTTGTACCAGGCTTACTGCAATTGGGTGCGCCCACACCGTGGCCTTGCTCAACGCATCATCAGCCCGGGCTTTCACCGATGGCTTCGTCGAACACCTGCTATTGCTGCTGGGTTGAAGGATCATATTTGGACGCTCCGAGAACTCATGTCCAATAAATTTATTATTTTTTCTACCCGGAATAACTTGATAACTTATTAATATTAATAACTTTTATCTGATTAATATAAATTTTTTGAAAAAATTATCCCAAAGCTCTTGAAAAATATATCCATATTGGTTAATATAATAATAAGATATTTCATAAAAAAATTTCAACGCTGCCATATTCTGAGAGCGAAAATAAATGTAAAACAAAGAAAGTAAATGAAATCCTCCTCTTAGCGCTTCGAAATTGTCAACCCTCTGAGAACGAGCATATATTTTATAATTTCCATTTAAGATAATTTATCATATGGAAATTCTTTTTGTCAACACATTTTTCTCTTAATGACCAGTGATGGTGCATACCATTAAAAATGACATGATGTTAACCTACTTGACGCATGAAGAAATGCAGCAATTAACAAAAATTCCCCCCAATAGCCTCAAGAAGTTGATAATGAACGGCACATTCGTGGAGAACGTGCATTATGTGCGTCCCACTCTCCGCAGAACACTGTTTATCCGCGAGAATGTAATTTGCTGGCTTCATGGATATGACGGACGCAAGCCCGATGCATGTCGTAAATTCAAGAAAAGAACCAGGGCCGTGATCCCCCCGCTTCACGAGGTTCTTAACCGTTACGGTTCGCATGCCACTTGAAATTCTCCCTCCTCAGTGATATGTGAAATGCTGATTCACGCCGCGGAGGAGGTGGTGCAAATGGAAGCGAGGTAGAGAATGAAGGAGATTCTTGATGCTCTTAACAAGGGGAAAAAGGGTCGTGTGAGAATCATGAACGGGGCTTTGTGGGTGGATTTCAGGTACCTGGGCAGACGCGTACGGGCGCATACCGGTTACTCTCCGACGCCGGAGAACGCCGGGCTGGCCCGACGGTCTCTCGACGAGATCATGAAGCGCATCGGGGAGGGCACCTTCGAGTTCGCCGGGGTTTTTCCCGATCACCCCCAGCGGTTCGAGTTCGCCAGGCTGGAGAAGGGCCGCT
>JAFDED010000031.1 GCA_019310535.1 Deltaproteobacteria bacterium | reverse complement strand
GAAAACAATTCCTCTTCGGTTCGACATTCTATCCGCATAATCTGCCTCCTTTCGTTTTTTCGCCCAGTTATAGCAGATTATGCGTCGAAGCGCAATATAAAAATTATTTAAATGACGTTGTAGGGGAGACCCTTTTTCACATAGCTAACTGCCTGCTAAAGGGCGGTATGCCTACATCGGAGGCCGAGACGGTCTTGAAATTCCTGGCAAAAAATTGTTCGCCGCATACCCCGAGAAAGACGTCCTTATAAAGATAGCAAGTGTTAAAGAAAGAATTAGTAAGAAAGAAATATAGCAAGCGAGGTGCGGGGGTGAGCAGGGCCGCTTCAAAGTTACCGATAATCTTTTGTAATCATGAGAAAAGAATATTAACTGGACTTTTTATTCCCTTTACCTGACGTACAAGGTGCGTTAAAATATAAAAACAACTATGGGAGGCCGTCATGGGTCAGGAGGGACTTATCGTTGCTTCGCCGGAGAAAAGGTCTTGAAGGTGGCCGAGGTTTTCACGCAACGTCTCCGATCATGAAGGATAGTGAATTTAAAGAGCTGATGAAAGAGGATATCTCATCGAATGATGAGAAACCTCTCATGGAGCCGGCAGGTCTATTGCTCACATACTGGCGCATCTTCCTTCAGCACTCATTACCCGGACCCATCCTGGACCTGGCTTGCGGCGAATGTCATAATGGGATATTTTTGGCACGGAAGGGCTTTCCTGTCATTTGCTGCGATATCTCACTGAAAGCGTTGGAATGTGCCCAAAAGATTGCGGCACACTTTGGCGTAACATTGTGCCCCTGGCAGGTCGATCTCGAGCAGATGAAGGTCAACCCCTTGCCTGAGGATTTTTACGGTGGGATATTGGTCTTTCGTTATCTCCATCGTCCACTCATGCCCTGCCTCAAGAAGGCATTGAAAAAAGGGGGCTTCCTCATATATGAAACCTTTACCATTGATCAACCCAAATACGGGAAACCTCACAATCCGGACTTCTTGTTGCACCCAGGCGAATTAAAATCATGGTTCGAGGACTGGGAGGTTATTCATTCCTTTGAAGGGATCGAAGACAACCCTCCAAGGGCCGTGGCCCAATTCGTGGGCCGCAAACCGTACAGTTGAACGGGATCCCGGAGTTTTCTCATCAGTCTTATCTCTACAAAGCACACCTTGAGGATAGGGAGAAAGAGCAGGATCATGGAATCGATCTCAGGGATTTCGGAAAGACCGGACGAAGGGAACACTCGTTGACCTGGGCCGTGAGGGACTGGCCAGTGGATTCCGTGATGATGCCCGTCAACCCCGTTAGTCATGTAAAACAACTTCAGAGTTAAACTATAGCATTTCGATAATTATGATCGAAAATCTTGAGAAATATTTGTATTATTTCTTAATCTACTTTATGGCGGTCATGACATCTATGGCATTTATAGGGATACCGGCCATGTTGTGTTATTTTAACATCAGCCAATTATTAGGCAAAGGGATAGATGTACTATTGATAGCAGGAATTTTTTCGGCAATTACCATAATATATTTTGGAGTAGTGGAATTCATCACAAGAAGATCTATGGATAATAGAAAATCCATACTTGAAAAAATGTTGCATATATGTGCTACCGTTGGTTCGATCCTTTTAATCAACTCTATAGGTTGGTTGATTATTATCTTATTGGCTGGGGTTGATACATAGTGTACATCCTGAAAACGCAAAATTTCCTTTCCCATTTCTATGGCGGAAGGATCAGAGGGGGACCATAAAATAAATAACATTCCACCGGGAATTCGCCGGTTTTTTCCCGTGCAATTTATGACAAAATTTGATATGCAATATCCGTTTCTTATTCTTTCAAAAGTCCAACTCATTGGCAATAAATTAGTTTTCATATAAAGCTTTCTCGGGGTGCCGCCGCGTATGAAAGCCGCTCGAATCGCTGTTTATTCCGCTGCCATCGGCCTGATGGTAATCCTCTCGCTCTCGATATGGAGGTTGTGGTACTCCCCGTTAAGTCCTACCGTTATTCATCTTAATGACCGGCTTTCCCAGGATGCGAAAATATATTTACCTGAAAATCCCATGAAGGGCACCTTCCTCGAATCCCTGATTGTTGATGGGATTTTCACCCAGAAAATTTCCGCAGGTAATTGGGAAGTTGCCAAGGAGTATCCCGAGCACCGCACTGTGTGGTGGTGCACACCAGCTTCCTTTCCGATGGTCCCTTTCCATGCGGACCGATTCGCGCGCAATCGCCTTACGAGAAACGGCCGCGATGTTCCCGGAATCGACTACTTGAACCGGGAAGAAGTTGAGCGGCAGCGGCCGGGCTCGTGGGCATGGGTTGACTCCAACATCTGCTTTTCAACCCCCATGGGCGTCAATCCTCCCGCTCCACCACAGGGAGAGTTCATCGCCCGGTATGAAGTTCATCCGGAAGTTTTGAAAAAGATTTATTCCAGCCTTCCCGCTGATGTGACAGAGTTTATCAGTACTGCAATCATTTCAGGGTCCGATGTTGAAGATGTTGCAGCGGTCAGCCGCCCCGCCTTTATTGCGCCTGCGGGATCGAGATTTGAATTCCCTCTGGAGCTGTCTCATCCCTCCTTGCTGACGTTTGGCATTGGATTAAAGGACATTTTTCGACCAATGATCAAAGATGCCCAACTGCTCGAGAGGTTGCGTCCGGGACCTGTTGCCTTTGAGGTTTCCCTTCGAAGCGACGGGCTGGAGCCCGATGGAAAAATTCTATTTCAGCGGGAAATCCACCCTGACCCGGAGAACCCTGAGAAAATGGAATTCGTCCGGTTGGATCTGTCTCCCTGGAGCGGCCGCACCGTTGATCTCATTTTTCGGGCCGAGAAAATTGATGGGAATAATGATCCCGAGAAAGAGACAGAAGCCATTCATGCGGGATACTGGGCAAACCCCATTATCGAGGACCGTATCCGCAGCAGGTCCTCCAGACCGAATGTTATCCTGCTGTTCATCGATGCCCTGCGCTCTGACCACCTTGGGTGCTACGGCTATCAGCGACCTACATCTCCAGCCTCGACGCGCTGGCCGCCGGTGGGGTTCGATTTGAGACCGCCTTCTGTCAGAGCACATGGACAGCCTCCTCTATAGCCTCGCTATTTACGTCTTCATACCCGAGCCAGCACGGGAGGCTGGCAGAATATCCCGTTACGCCGATCCCCAATGGCTTGACAACGCTCGCCGAGTATCTCAGAAAGGCGGGCTACCATACAGCCGCTTTTGTGACAAATCCTCACCTCAACTCCGACACGGGCTTCCACCGTGGTTTCGACGAGCACACGCTGCTCAATGACTGGCAAAATCCCACGGACAAGATGATCCAATGGATTCGTCAGCATGAAAACGGACCTTTTTTCGTCTACGGCCACTATATGGAGCCGCACAGCCTTTACACTCCCCATGAGGAGTACGACTTCCTTCCCGGGTATCAGGGCAGGATACTCAATGACCCCGTTACATTCTGCGACCTTAAAATCTATGAGCCATGGGAGCCTTTTCAACTCAAGGTTAATGTGACACCCGGAGAACTTAAAAAGATGATCGCCCTGTACGATGGAGAAATTCGTTATGTTGACGAAACCGTCTCCAGGCTCATAAGCGAAATCCGTAGCAGGGAGGAACTGGCACGGAAAACCCTGGTGATCGTCACCGCGGATCACGGAGAGGAATTTGCCGATCACGGATGGTACTTCCACGGGTATACCCTTTTCAGGGAACTGATCGATGTTCCGCTGATCTTTTCCTTTCCCGGCTTCCTGCCGGAGGGCAAAACAATATCAACGCGGGTTCAGCCCTCGATATCGCAGGAATCGAAGCGCCGCGCGATCTCGCCGGGAAAAGCCTGCTGCGCCTCATCCGGGGTGATAAAAAGGCGAAGCGGATGTTCGAAAACAGGCCCTCTTTTTCCGAGACTGCCTTTCGATCACCATACAAAGCCACCATGATTAAAGGCCGGTACAAGGTAATATGGGAGGAGGGGACGGGCAGAATTCACCTTTTTGACCTTGAACAGGACCCCCGGGGGAAAAGGGACCTGGCGGTTACCATGCGCCCTCAGTCGGAAAAACTGGTCAAAGAATTGAAGTCATGGGTCCGCAACTCGCGCATGAAGCACAAACGACTGATGGCCGCCTCCCGTGCCTCAAAGGGGAGTAAAGCCCATCGGCCAAAGGTGAGTAAAAGGATATTGCAGCGCCTGAAATCACTGGGATATCTCCAATAAGGCCTCTGGCTCTCTTTTTAATCGCCGCTACAGGGGCAGCATGGTCCCTACCCCCTTTGACTCCGCCAACCGGAGGATGCGGACCGCTGTGGCCATGTCCTCCAGTGCCAGGCCCTGGTGAAGGGACAGGAGCCTTTCCGTGGGGGACTGGCGGCCCGGGACCTTTCCCGCCACCACATCACCAAAATCAATAATCGATTTCGGAAGCGACGAAAAGAATCCCTTATGTGCCCGGGCGTATTCGGTCTGTGTCACGTCGTCGCTGAACAACCGATCCGCACCCCGGAAGGCGTCTGCCCTCCAGTATGAATCGTAATCCAGAGCGCAGCCGAATGCGCCGGGCGCGATCCAGTCATCCTGGATCACGGGCTCCGGGTTCTTCAAAATGGGGCCTGCAGTTACGATCACATCAGCGCCCTCCACGGCCTCCTTTGGCGATTCAACGGGATCAACCCGTATCCCGTGCCGCCCTGACATCTCTTCCACGTATCGCCGCAGCGCCTCGGGGTCAATATCATAAGCCTTGACCCGATCCATCTCTTTTAACACCACCCGCAGCGCCGCCAGATTGCTCCGGCCCTGGACGCCGCAGCCAAGCATCCCCATAACCCGTGAGTCAGGCCGTGCCAGGTATCGTGCCGCCACAGCCGTGGCAGCCCCGGTACGGACAGCAGTGATCCACGTGCCGTCCATGATTGCCAGCGGCAGGCCCGTCTCGGGGTCGTTGAGAATCAATGTGGCGCAGATGTAAGGCAACCCCCTTTCCCGATTAACAGGGAAGCCGCTCACCCACTTGATGCCGGCGCCGCACAGATCGGGCACATACCCGGGCATGGCATGAAGAAAAGAATCCGGTGACTCCGGATGGATGCCGGGCTTGGGAGGCATCTCACACCTCCCCTCCCCTTTGAGACGGAAGACCTCTTCCACCACTTCGATCACTTCTTCCATGCTCATTCCCAGAGATTCCACCTGCCCGCGCGAAAGATAACGAAATTCATGGTGCATATCTAACCCCCATACTCTATTCGGTATTGATCGAGCAATAAACTTATCGTTCATTCACGGGAAACCCTGCCTCCGAAAGGTCGCCCGCCCCGCAATGGAGTCATGCAAATGCCCGTGCAAATGACACATCTGAAGTGTGAACCCAATGTGTATGGGATAGTTCAAAGCGGGGCGGCAATCAATTTTATCGCTCAGGTCGGGACATCTAGAGAGCCCCGATGTTCCGGAGTATTTTCCTCACAGCCTCCCTCCCCTCCCCATCCAGCTGCTTTTGGGGCGGCAGGGGGGAACCAACGGGAAACCCTTGCATTTCGAGCCCGGCCTTTACACATGCTGCAAGTGAATACTTCTGGAACGCGACATTCAGGGGCCACAAGGTTTTTTGTAACTCCAGGGCTTCTTCCCATTTTTTCTGCCGTGCCAGTTCGTAAAGCGCAACGCTTTGCTCGGGAATCAAGCACGCAGGCCCCGCCATCCACCCCACGCCGCCCAGCATGAACACGAACGTCGGCACGTGGGCGGAAGCGCTGAAGATTTTGATGCGGTCCGACAGGGCGGTGACAATGGACATAAGCTTTCCGATATTGCCCGATGCATCCTTTAGATAGCAGATATTAGGTTCCTCAGCAAGCTGTTTCAAGGCGGGAATGGTAAAGTCCCACATGGCGAACGTTGGGTTGGTATATAAAACAACCGGGCAGGAAACCGCACGCGCGACAGTTCGAAAGTGCGAAATGACCTGCCGGTCGCTTACCGGGAAGTAGGTGGGCAGAACCACGAGTATGCCGTCTACTCCGAGACGCTCCGTTTCCACAGCCTCGCGGACAGCCCCGACGGTTGTCAGGTTGTTTACACCGGCAATGACAGGTACGCGGCCGCCCGCGGCCTCCACCACCAACTCCACTGCGCGCTTTTTGGTCGGCCAGTCAAGGTATGCCCCTTCACCCGTGCTGCCCAGAGGCGTGAAACCATGTACCCCCTTGCGGATGAGATGATCTACCAGACCGGCAAGCACTTCTTCTTTCAGGCGTCCCTCATCATCCAGGGGCGTAACCAGGTAAGGAAAAATTCCGGCGAAATGTTCTTTTCCCATTCTCTTCTCACTGCGCAACCCATGAACACCAGGTTCAATACACCATACTAAAACGAACCGGGTTCACTTATCCGTGGGAATCTTCCAGAGCGCCACCTCGGCAACCATGTTACCCGTATCCCGGACGATATCCGCGCAAAGCGTCTTCCTTTCTTTGCTTTTAAATGCCTCGGAATCCGGGGGGCCGAACTCTGCGGTAAGATCCTTGCATATATTACTGCGCCGCGTTTCATTGAAACGCTCCATCAACCGCTTGACCCGTTTGGCACAGGGGGAGGTTTCCACCAGGAAGACAGCCCTTCCGTAGAGACATCCCAACGCCATGACACCGGCGCTCAATGCACCGCATAAGCCCTGATAGCTTCTCCCGATTCCGCCTGCAAATCCTGTGGCGGCGCGGAGCAAATCATCCGTGCAGTGTATGAGTCCATGATCCCGCAGACCCAGGATCATCGCCTCCGCTCAAGAGAATCCAGCCAAATAGCGGCACCGGGCCTTATTTCCCGGGGTCGTGTCTTTCTCCGGTGACAAACCGAGTATCTCCATGACAGTACTACTCCTTTCAGGACAGCGAGTTTCATTAATCGGCCTTTCCGGCCTCTCGTACGGCAGCCTCGGCCAGCACCTGGTTGCCGTCTATCACGGGAACATCGAACGTGTGACCTTTGCAAAGCACGGGCAGTTCAGTGCACCCCAGAGCCATGGCCTGGGCACCCCGACGCATCAGCGAGGCCATTACCGCCCGCAGGGCCGTCAACTCTCCATCTCCGTGGCTTCCTTCTTTCACTCGATAAATGATGCGCTGAACTTCTTCCAAATCGGGTCCCTGGGGCACCAGGGGCTCAATATCAGCGTTTCGAAAGGCTTCCTGGTAAATGCCAACCCGGGCCAGCCCCGCGCTCATGAGGATTCCCACCGCCCGGATACCGGGCACCTGCCGTCGAACAGCATCCAGCGTCTCTTCGATGATGCTCAATACGGGCACCTGCACGCTTGCGCGGACTTCCGAAAGGTAATAATGAGCCGTGTTGCATGCAATGATGAGCAACTCCGCACCCTGCCGCTCCAATCCCCTGGCCATTTTGATCATTTCCGGCGCGGAGCTGGGACCTCCCTTCAGAATTGCCTCTTGCCGATCGGGAACTTTGGGATTGTTGTCGATGAGGATTCTGAGGTGCTCTTGATCCTTCCTGGCCGGGGTGGATTTCACTATGCGATGGAAGATGTCCACCGCTGCTTCAGGCCCCATGCCGCCCAGAATTCCGATAACTTTTTCCGCCATAGACGAGTCCTCCTCTTCCACCCGCCCTCAGTCTCCGGTTGCGGTCGGTTCAAATACAAAAAAATGCCACACCTCGACTGCGTTATGTTAAATGTATCAGAAACATTTCAAAAAAGAAATCCCCGCGGCGTGATTACTTTTCTTTTGCAACAGACCAGGTCTGGCAGGAGAACCTTTACAGAGAATTACGTTCACGCTTTTATTATGCAATGGAGATTGCTGCTTCCATGTTCACCCGTATTTTTAAGAAATTAACGGATGTTTTGATGATGGGATGAAGTTGTTCTTTCATACAAAGATCAGCGCTAAAGCTTGGATAATACTTCCATAAAAATGGCTTGACTTTCATGAAATGCTTCTGTATATCTTAATCTTTCGTCGTATTTGTGCATATATATAACATAACGCCGTGCGACAGCGGCGCTCTTACTCTTTAGAGATTTAGCACCAATGCTAAATTATATAATACGCCGATCGCTTCAATCGGTGCTGATTTGTCTGGCTATCTCTCTTGTAACATTTTTCCTGTTGTTCCTTGCTACGGACCCTGCACTTATGCTGCTCCCCCCCGAAGCCACGATCCAGGAGGTTGAAGCGTTCAAGGAAAAAATGGGCCTGAACGACCCCATCGCGATTCAATACTTTCGCTGGTTGGGGAGGCTGGTGTTCCACGGAGATTTCGGCAACTCTTTTGTGATTGACAAATCAGCATCATCCCTTCTTCTCGAACGTTTCCCGGCAACCATCGAACTGGCCATCGGCGGGCTTTTGGTCACCATTATGATCTCCGTCCCCCTGGGCATCATCGCGGCTATCCGGAGGCATTCGCTCACGGACAATTTCGCAACGTTACTGGCGGTGCTCGGACAGGCCATGCCGCTGTTCTGGCTGGGGATCATGCTCATCATTATTTTTGGGGTGTGGTTGAGGCTTCTGCCGACATCAGGAAGAGAAGGCTGGATCAGCCTTATACTGCCAGCCATTACTCTGGGTGGTTATCTCGCACCCATGTCCATGCGCTTGACGCGGTCCAGAATGCTGGAAGTCCTGAACCAGGATTACATTCGCACAGCCCGTGCAAAAGGCTTGAAAGAGAGCGTGGTCCTGGTCAGGCACGCCTTTCGCAATGCCGCCATTCCTGTGGTAGTCATCATAGGAATGCAGTTCGGCGCGTTGATGGGAGGCGCAGTGGTTACGGAGACGGTTTTCGGATGGCCTGGGGTGGGCCGGCTGGCCGTGCAGGCCATAAAGACCGGGGACATTCCCGTAGTGCAGGCGGCGGTTATTATCCTTGCTTTCATGATTGTCATGGTCAATTTACTGGCCGATGTGATCACCGCCTTCCTGGACCCGAGAATCAAATTTGGATGACAGTTGTTCGCTGCGTGTTACGAGTTGCACGTTGCCTGGCAGAACAACACTCGCACCTTCGCCGACAACTCCCCGCCCGTAACATGAACGCGTATCTCGTGTGAGGCATTTATAAACCCATGGAAAACGTTTCCGAGCACGTCTCTGTGTATACCATAGAAGCAGCACAGATCCGGTGGACCCGGCGCAAAATACTCCGCCGCATTTGGCGGCTGAGGGTGGGCATCCTGGGGTTGCTGATCGTGCTCACCATGATGTTCATTGCTGTATTCGCACCCAGGATAGCTCCCTATGACCCCTACGAGCAGAATATCATGAATCGCTTCCAGCCACCCTTCTGGATGCCCAAGGGGACAACAGCGAATCTGCTGGGGACGGACCACGTGGGGCGCGACATCCTCAGTCGCATTATTTACGGTTCTCGCGTCTCCCTCTCAGTTGGGTTTTTAGCGGTTCTGATTGCCACGTCCATCGGCGTCACGCTGGGGATCATCAGTGGATACAAGGGTGGGAGGGCGGACACCATCATTTCCTTTGCCGTCAATGTAATGATGGCGTTCCCCTTTATCTTGCTGGCCATGGTGGTGGTGGCCGTCATGGGGGCCAGCTTTCAGAACATCTTCATTTGCCTGGGTATAACCTCATGGCCTATTTATACTCGCCTGGTGCGCGCAGAGGTAATGCAGCTCAGAGGGATTGACTTTGTCACATCCGCCAGGGCGACCGGATGTTCCGGGCTTCGGATCGTCATGAGCCATATCTTCCCCAACCTCTTCAGTTCCATCTTGGTGGTGGCCACTGTGGAGACCGCCCGGGCCATTCTCCGGGAGTCTTTCCTGAGCTTCCTGGGTCTCGGCATCCCGCCGCCCATACCCTCATGGGGCGGCATGCTGAGCGACGGGAGGGCCTATATGCTCTTTAGATGGTGGCTGGCGGCATTCCCCGGTTTCGCCATATTTCTGACCGCTCTGGGGATCAACCTCCTGGGCGATGGGATGCGCGATTTTCTTGACCCTCACCAAGAAGGATGACGGTAGAATGATACATGGAGGAGGATATTTTATCCCCATCCTTTCCACTCAGTCCAACATGGCCTTGATAATAAAGGAGGTGGTTAATGAAATACTAAATAATACATGGAGAGGGATCTTTTATTTCATCCTTTGCATTTAATCCAACAGTGCTTTGTCAATCAAGGAGGTGCCGCATGAAAAGGTCTTTTGCAGCTCTTTTCATTATTATTCTTGCGCTGTTTACAACCAGCCCGGCGTGGTCGGCCGGTGACTCTCTAGTCATCGGCTTCACCAACACGCCATCGACTCTGGCTCCTTACAAGCACACCATCACCAACGCCACTGTGATTCAGAGAAACATTTTCGATGCGCTCGTTTTTCGCAATCCGAAAGATTGGAAGATTTCCCCCGCGCTTGCCGAATCGTGGAAGGTCATCGACGACACCACATGGGAATTCAAGCTCCGCAAAGGCGTCAAGTTCCACAACGGCTATCCGTTTACAGCGCGTGACGTGAAGTTTAGCTACGATCTCATCGTAGACCCTGATTACAAATCACCTGTTGCCGGATACATGAGTTGGTTGAAAGAGACTAAGATCATCGACGATTACACTATCCGCCTCATTACCCATGGTCCCTACCCTCTGGTCCTGGATCGGCTTGCATATACCATCATCATAAGCGGAAAATGGATGAAGGAGCACGACGAGACATATATCGCCGAGAACCCCATGGGGACCGGCCCTTACGTGTTCAAGGAATGGAAAAAAGGGGAAAAAGTGGTGCTGGAGGCCAACCCGGATTACTGGGGCAAAAAACCCAGCATCAAGCACGTCACGTTCAAGATCGTGCCGGAGATCGCTGTCCAGGTTGCTGACCTGATCACCGGGAAGACCCACATCGTCACCGACCTGCCGCCGGACCAGAAAGAGGTGATCGATGCATCGGGCGTGGCCCACGTCGAGGGCGTTCCCTATGACCGGATTTTCTTCTACCAGTTCGACGGCAGCGGACGGGCTGCGAAGGGCCCATTCCAGGATGTCCGCGTCCGGCGGGCGGTGAATCATGCGGTGGACATGGACGTCATTATTAAAAAGCTCCGCCATGGCATGGGCCAGAGATCATGTACCGGGGTCGTCCCCATGTTCTTCGGATACGATCCCACGGTAAAATGCTACGAATACAACCCGGAAAAAGCAAAGAAGCTCCTGGCCGAGGCCGGCTACCCCGATGGTTTCACGGCTGAAGTTTCAGCTTACTATGATCGGCAGGAGCTGGAAGCTTTTGCAGGCTATCTGGCAAAGGTCGGCATAAAGACCAAGATCAACTGGTACGGCGACAACCGGTCTGTGCTCACACGCAAGCGGAGGGCCGGTAAGGTCAAAGACATCGCTCAGTTTCACTGGGGAACCACGGGCGTATGGGACGCTGACGCGGTGCTGTATCAGTGGTTTCATTCCAAGGAGCCAAACTGCTACAACTTCGACCCGCAGGTCGACCAATGGCTCGATGAGGCTCGTAATACGGTGGATCAAAAAAAGCGGAAAGAACTCTATTCCAAGATCCAGCACCGGATCGTGGACCAGGCATACTGGCTCCCGGGCTTTGCCAAATTCAATGTCAACGGCATCAACAACAATCTGGATTACCACCCTCCGAAAAACGAGATCATTGAGCTGGAGTACATAAGCTGGAAGAAATGACCGCGTGCATCAAGCAAGAACGCACCGCCACTCATCTTGACGGGCGCTATGCTCATTTTCACTAAGGGCGGGCTTCAAAACCCGCCCTTACATTGCTGCACAATCTGTATTGGTTTTCCCTTCGCGCTTTAACGGTTATCAGAAAGGAACACGCGATGTATGATGTGCTGATCCAGAACGGACGAATCATCGACGGCACAGGCTCACCGTGGTTTTACGGAGACGTGGCTGTTTCGGGCGACACCATCCGATCCGTGGGACATCTCACAGGTGCTGATGCCGCTTTACATATCGATGCCCGGGGCCGGTGCGTTTGCCCGGGGTTTATCGATCCACATACCCACACAGACTATTGCCTTTTTGACGATCCCGCCCCGGACTACAAGCTGCGCCAGGGGATCACCACGGAAGTTATGGGAAATTGCGGCATGTCCCTGGCCCCCTTGGACGATGCCACCAGGGTGGATCTTGAAAAATATGTGAGCTTCATGGCGACAACTGAACAGTGGGAATGGCGCGGCTTCGACCAGTATATGGACGCTGTGGAGCGCCGGGCCCGCCCGCGCACCAACGTGATGGCCCTGGCAGGCCACGGCACGCTTCGCATCGCAGCCATGGGTTTTCGCCCCGGGGAGCCCTCCCGGCAGGAGATGGACAAAATGAAATCCCTCCTGACTCAAGCCATGGAGGCGGGTGCCCTTGGAATGTCCAGCGGTCTGATCTACCCACCCGGTAGTTTCTCCCGGACGCCCGAGTTAGTGGATCTGGCCAGGGTGCTCATCCCTTACTGCGGGGTCTATTTCAGCCACATCCGCGGTGAGTCCGACACTCTGATGGAGGCACTGGAAGAGGCTATCGAAATCGGCCGCCAGGCGGGCGTCCCGGTGCATATAGCGCACCACAAGGCCATGGGCAGCCACATGTGGGGCAGCACCAAGGAGACCCTGCAGCGCATCGACCGGGCCCGTGATGAAGGGATCGATGTCACCGCTGATGTGTACCCTTATGTGGCGGGCAGCGGCCCGTTGCACGCCATGCTGCCTCCCTGGGCCGCGGAAGGAGGTGTGCCGGCCGCGCTGGAGCGAGTTCGCGATGCCGCCCAGCGGCAGCGCATTCAGAAGGAAATGCTGGAGGGGGTCCCCGGCTGGGCCGGCAGCCTGAAGGGGATCGGGTGGAACCGTATCATGATTGCTACATCGCGAGATCCCGCAATACAGGGACGTACGGTGGAAGAAATCGCAGCCGAACGCGATGCAGACGCATTCCAGTGCGCATTCGATCTCTTGCTTGCAGACGAGGGGACAACGCGCATTATCAAGTTCGCAGGAGATGAGGAAGACTTGCAGCGCGTATTGTGCCATCCCGCGGTCATGGTGGGCTCGGACAGCAGCATCGTGGCGGGCCATCCCCATCCTCGCAACTACGGCACGTTTCCACGGGTGCTGGCGCGGTTCGTGCGGGAGAAAAAAAGTATCAGACTGGAACAGGCCGTGCAAAAAATGACATCCATGCCCGCGACGCGTTGCAGATTGCTGGACAGGGGCATCTTGAGGCCCGGGATGAAGGCGGACGTGGTGGTATTCGATCCCATGACAGTGGAGGATAGAGCCACGTTCACAGAGCCTCATCAGCATTCCACAGGAATCTCCTGGATTCTTGTCAACGGACAGGTGGCTGTTGAGAATGGGCAAACCACGCAGCAGACTGCCGGCCGTCTCTTACGCTACCGGCGGAATGCCGGGAGACCTCAGGCAACCCAGGGTCAGAAACCACAATAGCACCGGTTAAAGGACAATCTTCATGCGGTGGGGTGAAATAGGCTACCATAAAGATCGGGCAAGCTTTTTTAAAAAGCTTGTCGGTATTGCGTCATGTTTTGTCATGGTGATTGCAACGGCCCCAGGAGAAGTAAGAGCCAATAATACACTGGTCAAGATCAGCCGTACGGGCGAATTTGTGGTAGGAGTGCGGGATAAATTTCTCCCTGTGGGGTATCGGAATGAAAAGGGAGATTGGGTCGGCCTTGGCCTGGACATTGCCCGTGAGATCCACAAAAAGCTGGAAGAGAATATGGGCAAAACCATTAAGTTGACCTTCCTCCCTGTAGCTCCCTGGACGAGAACCCCCATGCTTGTGGACGGTAACGTGGACATCGTATGCGATACCACAGCCCACACCCTTCGCAGGGATGAGGTTGTGGACTTCTCCATCACCTGGCTGGTCTCCGGCGCTCGCCTTTTGACTGATATAGGGAGCCGCATCAGGGAAGCGAAGGATCTGGCCGAAAAGAAGGTAGGAGCTATACAAAAATCCAGTTGTGAAAGGGTCATCCGGGACCTGATCGACACCGGCGTCATCAAGCCGCCGGCCCATGTAATGGCCTTTCCCGACCATTCCCGGGGATTTGCGGCTCTCCGGCGCGGCATAATCGACGCTTACTGCGCCGACGAAAGGGTCCTGGCGACCATCAAGGCCCATGCATCAAATTCCTCCCGGTGGAAGGTGATCGGCCGCCTGCTCACCCGCGACTTCTATGGGCTTATGACCCGTCAGAACGATTCCAATTTTCTTGATTTCGTTAACTTCGTTCTCATTGATTTAATCAGAAGCGGCAAATTCTTCGAGATTTATGCCAGATGGCACGGCCCCAGAGGCGTAGTGCCCCTTCCCATGAACTATGAGACGCAACTCCTGCTCAAATTACAAAGCTGGCCATATTGAAATTTTCTTTTTCTTTCTTGGTGGTACCGTTTTTTCGGGGATTATATAATTGCAGAAAAATGGAGGCGGATGATGCTGGATCAGATTAAGTCTGACATCAAGGAAATTTCAACAGATTTTTCAAAAATGGACAGAACCGATCTGCTGAAATATATCGAATTCATGCTCAAACACTTGCGCTATGTGGATGCGTTCTGGTACCTGTTCGCAGAAAAGAAATTTGGTAGCGAAGCGGCCGCCACGTTGAACGAGGAAGTGTGGGCCACAATGGGGAAAATTGTCGCCAGAGACATTAAAGAAAAATTTAACGTCCATAAAAAAGGTTTGGATGGCTTCCTCCAGGTCCAGAGATATTACTACTGGGCAATCTTAACAAGATATAACGTCGAGAAAAGCGATGGAGAGCTTATCATTACCGTGCCCCATTGCCCGCCCCAGGAAGCCCGGCTGAAGAAGGATATGGGAGAA
The DNA here is from genome assembly GCA_019310535.1 of Deltaproteobacteria bacterium. Classification (GTDB taxonomy): domain Bacteria; phylum Desulfobacterota; class JAFDED01; order JAFDED01; family JAFDED01; genus JAFDED01. The sequence goes on along the minus strand of JAFDED010000031.1, from coordinate 24,730 downwards.
TTTAATTGCAAGACAATGCACCGGCGGGAATTTGAGGCCATGGCCGGGGAGATTGATGAACGAATACGGGTAGAGTGCATTTTTGCGCCGCCTGATCCTCACCCCACGGATATATTCTGCAAATGGAGAATTACAATCGGCTAATAATTACTTTTAGAACATTCACACCATCTCGGCCACAACGAAGCATGAAAAAAGAGGAAAAGTTTTTACCAGATAACAGGAGTGAGAAAATCTGGATTATCCTGTTATCCTGACATACAACTTTTCCTCTTTTTTTCGCGCCGATCATTGATCCAGGACCGCTTCAAGCACCCATCACGCCGGTTGGGTGCGTTTTTCCTCCTGCAATTTCCGGTAATTCAGCCATATCAATACAAAGCTCAAGCCCAGCCCGACGAAATCGGTATAAATCTCGGGAATCAAACAAAATGATCCGGCGATAAAATAGAAAGGTCGCAACCAATTGGGAACAAGGGTGAAGAGATATCCCTCCAATGCCATCGAAATGACCACCGTGCCGAGGACAGCTGTCAAAAAACTCCAGATTATTACGCTCGGTGTTCCAATCATCAGCAGTGCTGTGTTATAAATGAAGATATAGGGGACGAGAAATTTGACAAAGCCCAGCTTTGAGGCGATCAAACCGGTTCTCATGACGCGTCCGCCCGCAATAGCGGCCCCGGCGTAGGCAGCAAGGGCAACGGGCGGTGTAATGGCCGATAGAAGCGCGGAGTAGAACACGAACATGTGGGCAGCGATGGGGTCGGCTCCGAAATGAATCAAGGTGGGCCCGGCGATCATGGCTGCGATAATGTAAGCCGGGGCCGTGGGAACGCCCATGCCCAAAATCAGACAGGAGATCATCACCAGCACCAGTGCGATGGGATATATCCCTCCAGACAGCTCGGTGACGATGGTGACGAACCTGATGCCCAGGCCGGTCACGTCCAGCACTCCCACCACGATGCCCGCGCATGCACATGAGATTGCAATAACGCTGCCGTTTCGGCCCCCCTTGAGCATTGCCTCGTAGAAGCCGCGCAAATTCAGGCGGCTGTGACTACGTGCCTGCGCCACCACGATCAGGACTATTATGGCGAGGAAAGCGGCGCGGAAGGGTGTATATCCCTTGAACAACACCGTAACGAGCACGACAATGGGAATGATGAAATGGAAGCCCCTCTTCAGGATAGGCAGTGGTGCCGGCACTTCATCGGCGCTCAGGCCGCGAAGGTTCATTTTCAACGCCTCAATGTGCGTGGACGAGAAAACGGCCACGTAATATAAAATGGCGGGCAAAAGCGCAGCCAGGCAAACCTTCAGGTAATCGATTCCCAGTATCTCGGCCATGATGAAGGCCGCCGCCCCCATGATGGGCGGCATGATCTGACCGCCCGCGCTGGCCGCTGCCTCAACAGCGCCGGCGAACTCTGGCTTGTACCCCATTCGCTTCATCAAGGGGATGGTAAACGTCCCGGTACCGTAAACATTGGCCACTGAATGCCCGGAGATGGTGCCAAACAACGAACTGGCAACCACGGCCACCTTGGCGGGACCGCCGGTGGCACGGCCCACAAGGGACATGCTGATATCGATAATAAACTGGCCGCCTTTGGTCTGCTCTAAAAAAGTGCCGAAGAGGATAAATAGGAAGACAAACGTGGCCGACACTCCCGTGGGCACCCCGAAAATGGCCTGGGGAGTCAGGAACATGTGGTCAATGAAGACCTGAAATGGCGGGGAGCGGATGGTGAAAGGGTACGGAAAATGAATTCCCAACAGTCCATAAAAGCAAAAAAATGTGGCGATGATGGGCAATGCCCATCCCACTACCCGTCGGGCTGCATCAAGCAGCAAGATAATGAGAAGAATCCCAAAAATAAAATCCCATACTGTCATGGGGCCATAATACCACTCACGGCTCACGATGCGGGGCTGATTTAAAAACAGGTATATCCCGATGGTCGCGCTCATGGCGGCCGGTAGAATTCCGGCCAACTCGTTTTTACCGTGCGCCCAGCGTCTCGAAGCGGGATAGGTCAGGAACGTCAGTGTCATCAGCGTCATTAAATGTATGAAACGCTGGGAATATGCCTCAAATGTCCCGAAAGCGCCTGTATACAGGTGGAAGAGGCTGATCCCCACCGCGATGCCGCCAATAATGACCTTTAGGACTTTTGTCAATACATTTGTGGAATCACTGCCATGTGTCTCGGACAAACCATATCCTCCTCTCTACTTCCCGCCGAAGGGTTCCGCTTAGGAGCACCTCGATACAAAAGTCTCTTAAACAAGAGTTCGTCGCCTGAACAATAGTTGTGTGCCTCCCCTTACGGGGAGGCACACAATTTAGATGGCATTTCCGCGTGGCGACAAAGGGATTGATTACTTCAAACAACCTTTTTCACGGTAAAATTTCTCGGCAGCCTCATGGAAAGGCAACGGCATCCCCTTGCACATTCCTTCAGGTTTGAATCCGGACAGGGCCACATGGTGCTTGGCATACTTGTCCGCTCCTTCCCAGAGAGCGGTGAGGACGGCCGTCACCACCTCGTCCGGTACATCCTTGTTGACCACAGCCATGCCGGAGTCCGTGGGGCAAAGCACGTCCTCGGTGATCCCTGTGTACGTGTTGGCGGGGATGACCGCTCTCCCGAAGCCGAACTTCTTGTTCATGTAATTCATCTCGGCCTCGCTGAACTTGAGGATCTTCATCTCACGAGACGAGGTGAGGTCCATAGCCCACCCGATCTTGCGCGTGCCCACCGATAGGATACCGTCGGCGTGTCCGTCCTTGACCAGGTTCACAGCATCGGGCCAAGGCACAAAATTCATCTTGCCACCCATTTTTTTAGACACATCGTCCCACGTGGTATTATGAAATAGGAACATATTGCGCCACATGAGCTCCGTAACGTTGCCGGGATAAAGGGTGCAGAACCTGGCCGGAATCTTTTTCTCGAATACCTCTTCCAGAGTATCTGCCGGAAAGTCCTTTCGAACGAATGCCGCATAATATAACGTGTCTTGAATGGCGTAAAGGGAGCGGATGTTCTTGAGCGGCTTTTTGTACGGGTCTTTTACTGCAGCGGCGAGGTTTGCAACGGAAATGGCGGTGCTCCCGATATCAAGCTCTCTCTTATCAGTACGCGGAAGGTTCCCAACCCATCCTCCCGGCACCACCGTGATGTCGATCCGGGGGTACATGTCTTTAGTAACTTTGGACATACCGATCATTACCACGAAGCCGACGCCGCCAATGGCGCCGCCTCCGGCCTTGAGCACGGCGCTGACAGTCTTGGACACCGAGCCCGCTGCAAAGGAAGTTCCCGCAAGTCCCAGCGTCAAGCTGAGTATGATCACAAGATTAATCCAACCTTTTGCATGCCTTAATCTCATTTTTGCTCCTCCTTCCTAATCAATTGAAAACCCCCCAAAAAAGTTCACTTTCACCATCAATCATATCATATGCTCTTGCTTGACACACCTCCTTTCCCAATCATATCCCCCATTCAAAAAATGATAGGTTATTATAAAGCCCTCATCCGCTTCAGATGCTCTATTTTTTTGGATAGATTCAATTGCGCCTTATATAACAATCTTCTTTGAAAATCAAGTATTTTTTACTTCAATGCCCTATTACATTATTGGTGACATCCATTTACCCGGTTAGAAGTTCAATGTAATGTCAAACACCACAACAATACTAATATTTTGAATTAAAGCCAACACTTTTCTTTCGCTTTTTTACCAATCTATTTTGTTGCCGTGCTATTTGATGGGTAAATTTTTTTCAGCGCCATGAGCGATTTTTGCATTCGATTAGATTGACTCCTTCCTCTTTTATCGTTAACATGAGCAAAAGATATTGCATTGCCTCCCGAAATAGCGTATTGTTATACACTGTTTATGACCATTGGTCTGCGTGTTCAGGTAGGCATAAAGACGCATTAATGGGAATTTGATTTCGGGCATGAGGAGGGATCATGGGCAAACCGGCGGTTGTGATCCTTGCGGCGGGCAAGGGGACGCGCATGTGTTCCGAGTTGGTGAAAGTGCTGCACCCGGTATGCGGAGAACCCATGCTGGCGCCGGTTCTGAGGGCGGCACACGATCTCAAGCCCCGGCGCACGCTGGTGGTGATCGGATACCAGGCCGAGCGCGTGCGGGAGGCATTCCCGGACCAGGATTTCGTGATTCAGGAGCCTCAGAACGGGACTGGCCATGCCGTGCTGTGCGCTCTGGAAGCGCTCCAGGGTTTCCGCGGTGACATAATTGTCCTATCGGGCGATATTCCATTGCTGACCTCCAGCACAGCGGGAAAGGTGCTCGCCGTCCACGGGGAATCACAAGCGGAAATGACCGTCCTCACGGCAATGGCGGAGAACCCCGACTCTTACGGCCGCATGGTCCGGAACAAGGAAGGGCGGGTGATACGCATTGTGGAGCAGAGGGATGCATTGGAAAAAGAGAAAGCCATACGGGAGGTAAACACCGGCATATACGCCTTCAGAGCGTCCTTTTTGCGACGCTTCTTACCCACGATAGGCAGGGGAAATGCCCAGGGGGAATACTATCTTACTGACCTAGCCGTCCTGGCCGGGAAGCGTGGCACCCTGGCCACCAATCAGGCGGAAGACTTCCTTGAAATCCGGGGCATCAACACCCGGGTGGATCTTGCGGAGGTGGATCGAGTGGCGCGTACACGCGTCATAACTGAGCTGATGCTTGCGGGTGTTACCATCATCGACCCCGCGATCACTTATATTCATCGCGGCGTGCGCATCGGAAGGGATACCGTCATTTATCCCAACTGCCACATAGAGGGGCGCACTGTTATCGGTGAGGGATGCCAGATCCATCCGGGTTGCCGAATCGTGGATACCCGCATCGGCAGCGGCGTGGTTATAAAAACCTCCTGCGTTATAACCGAGTGCACCATTGAGAACGGCGTCCGGGTGGGGCCGTTCGCTCATCTTCGCCCCGGCTCCCGGTTGTGCAGAGACGTAAGTGTGGGCAACTTCGTGGAAGTCAAGAAGAGTCGTCTTGGACCCGGGACCAAGGCTAATCATCTGACCTACCTGGGCGATTCGGTCATCGGCCGAGGGGTGAACGTAGGCTGCGGAACCATCACCTGCAACTACGATGGCGTGAAAAAACACACCACCACCATCGGCGACAACGTGTTCGTCGGGAGCGACGTCCAGTTCGTGGCGCCAGTGGCCATTGGCGACGACGCCGTTATCGGGGCCGGCTCTACTATCACCGAGGATGTCCCGCCTAACAGCCTGGCCCTAGCGCGGAGCCGCCAGGTGAACCTGGAGGGACGGGGGCGGAAAAAGGATAAAGGATAAAGCGGGGTAGAGTGGGCTGTGCCCGCCATTTATTAGAAACCAAATTTAACCGCAGAGAGCGCAGAGCACGCAGATAATATAGAGATAATAAATGAAAATTTCAAAAAATAAGATGCTTTGTTTTCATTCTCTGGGGTCTCTGCGGTAATTCTCTTCAGAGAGAGCAGGAGCCATGTGCGGAATTGTTGGATACATCGGGCCACGTGAGATCACCCATCATGTGATCCTGGCATGCCTGAAGCGGCTTGAGTACAGAGGATACGACTCGGCAGGCATTGCCGTGCTTTCGGAGGATGGCTTTGAGATTCGGCGCAGTCTTGGGAAGCTCAAAAAGCTTGAAGAACTCATTGCCATGGACTCTCTGAAAGGCAAGGCGGGCCTTGGCCACACCCGCTGGGCCACTCACGGCCGACCCTCGGAGATCAACGCCCATCCGCATCGGGCGGGGGAAGTAGTGGTGGTCCACAACGGAATCATCGAGAACTATCTGGCGATCAAGGAGGAGCTTCAAGCGGCCGGGCATACCTTCAAGTCCGAGACGGATACCGAAGTGCTCTCCCACCTGATACAGAATTATCTCTTTGAAGGACTGGGGTTTGTGGAGGCCGTCCGCTCCGCTTTGAGGCGCGTGCAGGGTTCGTACGCCATCGGCGTGATGTGCCGGAGGGAGCCCGGCATCCTGATCGGAGCGCGCAAGGAGAGTCCCCTCATCGTGGGGCTGGGGGATGAGGGCCACTTCATCGCCTCTGACATTCCGGCGGTGCTGGACCACACAAGGCGTATGGTATTTCTGGACGATGAAGAGATGGCCATCCTTGGACCCGGTGATATTAGATTCCTCAATTTGGCGGGCCGGGAAATTCACAAAAAGGAGCACTGGATCGACTGGAGCCCGGTCATGGCCGAAAAGGGCGGCTTCAAACACTTCATGCAGAAGGAGATCTTCGAGCAGCCCCGGGCGATCATAGATACCTTCCGCGGACGGGTGGTGCCTGAGACGGGCGAGGTGGCGTGGGAGCATTTTTCGCTTGCCCCCGGTGATATGGCGACTTTGCGCCGCGTGGCCATAGTGGCCTGCGGCACATCATTTCATGCGGCCCTGGTGGGTAAGTTCACCATTGAGCACCTCTGCCGGATGCCGGTGGAAGTGGATCTGGCCTCAGAGTTTCGCTACAGAGAGCCGATTGTGGGACCTGATACCCTTTTGATTCTCATCAGCCAATCCGGGGAGACGGCGGATACCCTTGCCGCCTTGCGGGAAGGGGAGGAGAAGGGCGCTCATACGCTTGCCATCTGCAACGTGGTGGAGAGCAGCATCGTTCGCGGCTGCAGGGATGTAATCTATACCCACGCGGGGCCCGAGATCGGCGTGGCCTCCACGAAGGCATTCGTTACCCAACTGACCGCCCTGTATCTTCTGGCCATCTACCTTGGCCGGGTTCAGGGCAGACTGGATAAGGATATTTCCCGGCGGATGATCCAGGATCTGATATGCATCCCCCATCAGGTGGAGAGCATCCTGGAGGCGAGCGCAAGCATCCGTGAGATAGCGCGTGATTACATGCACTTTACTGATTTTCTTTACCTGGGCAGGGGCATCAATTACCCCATCGCCCTGGAAGGAGCGCTGAAGCTTAAAGAAATTTCTTACATCCATGCCGAGGGGTACCCTGCAGGCGAGATGAAACACGGGCCCATCGCCCTCATCGACGAGGATGTCCCCACCATCATGCTGGCCACCCGCAACTCCACTTACTCCAAGGTGGTGAGCAATATCGAGGAAATCAGAGCCAGGCGCGGGAAGATCATCGCGGTTGTCAATGAAGGGGATAGAGACCTGGAAGGCAAAGTTGACACCATCATACCCATTCCCGTTAACAATCACCTGCTGACTCCTATCATCCTCACGGTTCCCTTGCAGTTGCTCGCGTATTATATAGCCGATCTGAAGGGTACCGACGTGGATCAACCTCGCAATCTTGCCAAAAGCGTTACCGTAGAATGAGAGCTGATTTGTCACACCCCGTGCATATCTCACAAAAAAGGGATTGGCTGGACGACCTTAATCCCGAGCAGATCAGAGCCGTTTGTGCCACGGATGGGCCATCGTTGGTTCTGGCCGGAGCAGGAAGCGGCAAAACGCGCGCACTTACGTACCGCATCGCGTACCTCATCGACCAGAAAGGCGTTGCTCCGTGGAACATCCTGGCCGTCACCTTCACCAACAAGGCAGCAGGCGAAATCGCCGAGAGAGTCATCAGGGTTGTGGGGGAACGGGGTCGGGATGTGACCGTGGGGACGTTTCATTCGGTCTGTCTACGAATTTTACGGCGCGAGCTCTCCAGGCTCGGACGTCGGTCTGACTTTGTGGTTTACGATGTGCCTGACCAGATAAGCCTCATGAATGCCTGCCTCAAGAAACTCAATATCAATTCCAGGCAATTAACACCAAAAGCGGTGCTTTGGAGAATCGATCAGGCCAAAAACGCCGGCATCGACGCCGAGAAATTCGCCCACCGGGAGGGATACGACTTACAGGAGCGCAAAATAGCAGATCTGTATGTTCTCTACCAGCAGGATCTGGCGGTAAATAATGCCATGGATTTCGGGGATCTTATCCTGGAGACCATCCGTCTGTTTGAAAGGGAACCCGATGTCTTGGCCCGCTGTCGCCGGCGGTATCGATATGTCCTCGTGGACGAATACCAGGACACCAACCGCGCGCAATATATCTTTTTCCAACTGCTCACCGGTCAGCATGGAAATATATTTGTCGTGGGGGATGACGACCAATCCATTTATCGATGGCGCGGGGCGGATTTGAGAAATATCCTCGATTTCGAATCCGATCACCCTGGCGCCCTGGTTATCCGCCTGGAGCACAATTACCGATCTTCCGGGAACATTCTGGCGAGCGCCCATGCGGTTGTCAGTCAAAACATCGACAGAAAGGAAAAGAAGCTCTGGACCCATAGGGAACCAGGAGAACTCCTGGTTCACTACGTGGCTGCCGATGAACAGGACGAGGCCCGCTATGTGGTCAAGGAGATCGAACGCCTGCGTGCCGAAAACGGCCTGAAGTATGGCGATGTGGCCGTCTTTTACCGAACCAATGCCCAGTCCCGGGCCTTTGAGGAGGTCTTTTCGGAGATGCGCATCCCCCATGTCGTCGTGGGTGCAATCCGATTTTACCAGCGGAAAGAGATCAAGGATTTGATCGCATATCTGAGAGTTCTGGCCAATCCGGAGGATGGCGTGAGTCTGCGGCGAATCATCAATGAGCCGCCCCGCGGTATTGGCAGGATCACGCTCCAGAGGGCGGAAGAAGTTGCGGCGGCCCGAGGGCTGACTCTCATGGAAGCCCTGCGGGAATCGGCTCAAGAGGGCCTTTTAGGCGCAGGTACGGCCCGAAAAATCAGGGACTTCATCGACCTTGTGGACTCTCTTCAGGGTATGGTGAGGACACTGGGGCTGGCCCAATTGATCCGCGAAACACTGGGTCGCTCCGGTTATGCGGCGCGCCTGCAAGAGGAGGACGGGCCCGAGGCAAAAGTGCGCCTGGACAACCTGAATGAATTTTGTGCTGCCGCTGAGGAATTCCAGGAGCGGCAAGGGGGCGACTTGCGGCAATTTCTGGACCGAATTGCGCTCCTGAGCAGCGTTGACGAATATCAGGAAGAAAAGGGCCGCGTCAGCCTCATGACGCTTCATAACGCAAAAGGATTGGAATTTGCGGTGGTTATAATAACGGGGATGGAACAGGGGTTCCTCCCGCATTACCAGTCCATAGAGAATGAGGATGAACTGGAAGAGGAGAGAAGGCTGTGTTATGTGGGCATGACAAGGGCCAGGGATCGGCTGTATCTCACCCGCGCCCGCTATCGGCGGGTGATGGGTCCAACCCGCTACCGGCCCCCCTCCCAGTTCCTTGATGATATCCCATCAAATTTGATGCGAATCATGGACAGCGAGCAGGCCGGTGAGTCGGATTACACCGCCTCTCATTCCAGGGCGACGAAGACTCACGATTCATCGGTCCCTCTGGGAAAGCGGGTCTTTCATGCCACTTTTGGTGTGGGTTGGGTTATTGGCAGCGAGGGGCACGGAGCAGATTTAAAGCTCACGGTTTTCTTTGCCCGGGGCGGCAAACGCAAGCTGATGGCTCGATACGCATCCCTCCAGTCCCTGGATTAACAGCTTTTCATAATCGCACAAATATTGGATTGCTGTGTACTCACAAGCTCAGCATCTTTGCCTTGGCCGTTCCCGCGCATTCGGGTGTTTGTGCCCGAAAAGCCTCCAGGCGGCTTTGACGGCCCTGAGGTAATTTCGGTTTAATGCTTTTTGCGCTTGAGCAGGCCCTCCTCCCTCCAGATGCGCCTCAGCGACTTTTCCGAAACCTTCCACAGCCCATAATCGCGCTTGATGCGCTCTGCGCCCCAGGAGGTGAGATCTTCTTTGAGCTTTATGGCTTTTTGACGCTGTTGGGGTGTGATGCGGCGGCAGGGTTTTTTAGGCGCCCAGCCGAGATCCACAAGGCCCTCCCCTCCCTGCTCTTTCCATCTGCGGTCCACTTGCGCACGGTCTTTGTCGTGGTGTTAAAAAGACGCGCCGCGGGTTTTATGCCGTGCTCTTGAGTGCAGAGCACCATTTTGCGGCGAAGATATTTTAGGTCTTTACTTTTTCTCATAAGTTCGTAGTATGGATAGGGGCACATGGTCTTCTCCTATAGGATGTGGAGGGTAAGTATATCATACCCTCCTGGACCATGTGTCCACTGATTTGAGCCTGGGGAAGGAAGTGGAAGGCTCCGCTGGGAGCACAAAGAGAGAGCCTTCCACTTCTTTACTTCTCTCCAACCTTCCTTCCCCATGATCTTTATCTTGAACAAGGGGATACCATGTGTATTCCGTTTCCCAGATTTGAGCCCGGAGAAGTGGAAGGCCTCGTTCGCTGCGCTCACACCGCCTTCCATTTCTTGACTTCTTGCCAACCTTCTTTACCCATGATCTTTATCCTGACCAGAGAGATACCATATTTGTTCCGTTTCCCAGAAATTGATTTGACATTTGGGCGCGATTTAGTATAACTTTTAAAAAAATAATGATGCAAATGCAGAACATAACATGACACTGAAAAGTATGCAAACTCAAACTATCAGGTTGGACTGAGGCCTGAGGAGAGTGTATTCCGGAGCAATTCCATGTTGTTGATACACCCTAATTTCGATCGAAAGGGCAAGAACAGTTATTTTGATCGCTGGGTTGCCATTAGTCTTCCAACAGGAGTGGCCGCCCTGGCGGGATACCTGCTCCAGCGAGGCAAAAAGGTAAAGATTCTCGATGAAGCAGCGACCCCCATTAACGATGATATACTGAGCGATTTGCTCAAGAAAATGGAGCACCCTTATATTTTTGGGATATCGTGCGTGACGCCGAATATTATCCGCGGCTATGAAATAGCGGAAATGTTAAAGACAAAATATCAGGACTCAAAGGTCATTATGGGCGGCATCCATCCCACCGTATTGCCGGAGGAGGCACTGAAGACAGGCCACGTGGACGTGGTGGTCAGAAGAGAAGGTGAAGAGGTACTGAACCTGTTATATGAAGCCATCAAAAATAGAAGAGATTACACCCACTTGAAGGGCATTTCTTTCATCAACGGGAATAAAGAAATCGTTCATAACCCCGATGCCCCGTTATTAAAAGACCTCAGAGAGGTTGGCCCCTTCCCCTATCATCTATTTGAACCGAACTTGCACAAATATAATCTAGCATTCACCCAGGTGACCAGGGGTTGCCCCTATGATTGTATTTTCTGCAGCTCCCGGAGCGTCTCCGGCCGGGCTTACCGCTATTTAAAACCAGAGGAGGCTGTTGAACATGTGGACGTCGTTGTCAATAAATACGGCGTTAGATACATATATTTCCAGGACGATAATTTTGCGGTGAACAAGGAATGGACGATAGCGGTTTGTGAGCGGTTCGAAAAAAGGGGCTATCCCAAGTATGTAAAGTTCTGCTGCTCAATGCGGGGGGATAACGCCACGGATGAAATTCTCGCAGCAATGAAAAGAGCCGGGTTCGTCCTCATAAATTACGGCATTGAAACCGCCTCCGAGCGGTTGATGAAGCTGTTGAACAAAGGGGAAACGGTCGAGGATAACATTCGCGCTGTGAAGCTGACTAAAAAGTAACATGCGCGTTGGGGCGACTTTCATCCTGGGCCTGCCCACGGAGACCAGGGAAGAAAGGTTGGCCAATTACTGGCTGGCCAGGGAATTGAGGATCGATTTCGCCAGGTTCAATAATGCATCAACATATCCAGGAACGAAATTGTACGAAATCGCCAAGGAGGAAAACGGTCTTAACGTCGGGGATCATTGGGAAAACCTGAATCCTATAAGTGCGCTGGTTGAAAGTTCTGCTCCCCTCCCGTATGTCCCCACCACCTGTACCGAGGAGGAGTTGAAAAAAGACATTGTACGCGCCAATTACAGATTCTGGCTGCGGCCCAAGGGCATTTACCTGTTGCTGTTTGAAGGGAATCCCAGTTGGTTCAGCCTTCCTCCAGGCTGGTATCGGAACCCCGTTGAGTGGTATCATGTATTTATCCTTTCAGTGAGAATTGCCTTTAACACCCTGAAGCAGCTCTTCCAATACGGCTATCGGCTCGCCTTTGCCCCGGCTAAAAGATAATGAAAAAAATTTCTCTTCAAACATGGCTTCTCATCATCTGGCTGGGATTTGTCCTTTTCGTCAACTTTCTCTGGATGAAGATCGATCACCGCCCTCCCCGATGGGACGAATCCACCAACCTCCAGATGAGCGAGCGGGCACACCAGCTCGTCAAAAAGTTCAAAATCATCGAGGCCCTGCACACACAAGGAATTACGCGGCCCACGTTCGTGCCGTTCCTGACGGGCCTCAGTTACTTTGTGGTGGGCCATTCCACCAAGAGGGCTGTCTTTCTGCTCAACTCCGTATCCTTTCTCATCATATTCATTTCCATATATGCACTGGGTACAATTCTTTACGGCAAAACGTCGGGCCTGCTGGGCTGTATACTCTTTACATGTTATTCGAATATTATTCTGTGGTCCCGCTATTATACCCTCGATATACCGCTCACTGCCATCACCTCACTGACGATACTATTGTGCGTGTTGACGTATAAGAACGAATTTCGATCTGTTAAATGGTCGATGTTGCTCGGATTCACCGTGGCCGTCGGCATGTGCGTGAAGCATCTGTATGCGGGCTTTGTGTTTTTCCCCATGGCCTATCTGTGTTTTTCTTCGTTGCGAGACAAAGACCAATCCCTGGCAATCATTATCCGTCGGAGAAAACACTTTTTTCTATTCCTGGCACTGGGCCTTCTGGCAGGGCTGATGTATCACGTTTTGAATTATCAGACACTTCTCGAACTGTATAGGAGAGCAACAGCCCCCCTCTCCACATCCCTCGCCGGTATTGGATACATCCCTCCTTCAGTCTACGAAATTTTATCGGGATTTATCTATCATGAATTGGGAGGTCCATTTTTTACCATTATTTTTTTACTCGGGTTCGCCTTTTCTTTGTTAAAGATTTCTAAGTCTCATCTCTTTCTATATCTCTGGCTGCTGGGCAGTTTCCTCCTTTTACTGTATGTGATCAAAGTTACGATGCCCTATTACTTCCATCCGGTGTTGCCCGTGTTTGCCTTGCTGTCATCTGCATGGGCTTCGTGGAATCCGCCCACCCGAATGAAAACCCGTCATCTTATCCAGACCCTCAAGCTGACAGCCGTCATCGGGGTTTGTGTATATGCTATCGGATTATATTTGGAAAAAAGCCTGGGAACGCGCAATATGCTTAAGATTATAATGAGATCACCCACCGTTCTCTCGAGTACCAAACGAATAAATGCAAACCCCTTTGTGGAAAAGCCCTACTGGATTAACGCATACGTCGATGGAAACATCGCCACCCTACCCTATCCTCACTACTGGTACGTGGACGAAATGCTGGACGAGATGGTGCGGTATGTGGATATGACTCAATCTAAAAGGACATACCGTCTGGCTTCCCTGACAAATTACGAATGGATGACATTGTCGTATTTGTCCTACAAAATCTGGCAGAGAGGTTTGAATAATAAATTATTCCTTTCGCAGGTGCTGCCTTCGTCGAAAAATATTACTCCTGAAAAATTTCTTGAGGGATTTGATTTTCTTATCACAAAAACCGGGAGGGTTCTCAAAAATGATTTCTATAACCAGCCGTGGGCCATTGAAATTCAATCGTTCGTGGATCATCTGCTTGAGGACAACGGCCGGGTGCTCGCAGAGAACCACTTCGAACAGTTGAAGCAATTTCCACTACCCGACGGTAGTACAGGATCCGTCTGGGTATCCATGAAAAAGCTGAACACCTTCACCCTGGCTGATTACTTGCCCTTCGTAAAAACAGATGGGGACCCGGGTGCAGTGAGCACCAGTGTATTCAACATCAACGGAGACGAACGGTTTGTGATTTACGAACATCCCAGCGGCCCCGGAAGGATCACCCGTATTCACTGGAGCGGGATGAAAATCAGAACCAAGAGCATGTTGAAGTTCGGCATCGCCCTGAGCCCGAACGTGTGGGCGCCGAAAAAGGGCGACGGCGTGGAGTTCCTTATAGATATAGAGTCCGAAAGCGGCAAAAAAACCATTTTTTCCAGATACATCGATCCTAAAAACACCGCTGACGATAGGAAATGGTTCGATTATGAACTCTCTCTGGATGAATTTGCAGGCCAGACCATAAACATCATATTCACCACTCTCCCCGGACCTAACGGCAATGCTTTTGACCATGCGGGCTGGAGCAGTCCAAAGATAGAAATCAAGACACTACAAAATGAACGGCAATCCACGGTATATACTCAATAAAATTATTACTCTATCTCCGTATAAATGAATGAAATAAATAACAAAAATTTTATCTCCCGATTACACAAATGGCCATCGTTTCTTATTGGCATGGTGGTGACCTCAATCACCCTTTTCTTTGCATTGCGCGGAGTAGACTGGGAAAGCTTCATCATGAAGCTTTCTCAAATTGATGTAACATGGCTGATATCAGGGATGCTTATTGGTCAAATCAGCAATGTTTTCCGAACTGTAAGATGGAGCTTTTTGTTTGAAGAGGAATTCCGGCCGAGTATTGTAAGGCTTTATCAGACGATGATGATAGGCTATCTGGCCAATAATATTCTTCCCGCGCGACTGGGAGAGGCTGTTCGGTTGGAATCGCTTCGGCGCACTGTGGGCATATCCAGAGGGCAGATACTTACTTCATTAATAGTTGAAAAGATAATGGACGGTATCACTCTGGTGATGTTTATATGGATCGTCATGAGCTTTTATAGATTTCCGCCATGGGTCAGCCGTCTGGGATGGGTTTGCTTTTCTCTTTTTGTCGGGATTCTGGCTGGATGTTTTATCGTCATGGCCATGGGCGCGACCATACTTCGATGGATACATTCATCAACGAGGCTTTTCGGTTCTATTGGAGACCGCATTTTCAGCTTTTCGTCCAATGCCATCAGTGGGTTGGAAGTTTTGCGTAATATTGGCGGACTGTTTCGAATCCTTCTCTTAAGCGCTGCTGTTTGGGTTGTTGAGGTACTGGCGGTATATATGATTATGCGCTCCATGGGACTGAAGGAGATCCACTGGGTGGCCCCTGTCTAGCTGATTTCAACGTTATCTCTCGGGATGTTGTTGCCATCCAGTCCCGGGTATGTGGGTGTTTATGAGTTCCTTTGCATTCAGGCATTAGCAGTGTTCAGCGTGGATAAAGGACATGCACTGGAGATAGCACTTGTTATGCATACTCAGTTCATTTTGCTTACTGTAGCCATAGGAATTATCTGTCTCCAAACCATGAATTTCAAGTTGTTCAAGATGGTAAAATCAGGTGCTCAATAAAAGGAGCGTTCCCATGAAAACCATTCCCCTGACCCGGCCTTACATGGGTGCGGAAGAAAAGCGGTTAATATCCGAAGTTGTGGACAGCGGCTGGCTCACCCAGGGGCCTGCGGTAACCGAATTCGAGAAGAAGGTGGCGGCCTACGTCGGCGTCCGGCACGCTGTGGCAGCCTCGTCGTGCACTACGGCGTTGGCCGTAGCTCTTGAGTGCCTGGGCGTTGGGCCGGGCGACGAGGTGATCGTTCCCTCCTATTCCTTTATCGCCACGGCAAACGTGATTCAGCACCGGGGAGCCCGGCCGGTCTTCGTGGACATCAACCTTGATACATACAACATCGATGAGGAAAAAATAGAGGAGGCCATCACACCGCGCACCAGGCTCATCATGCCCGTTCATCAGGTGGGACTTCCGGCCCACATGACGCGCATCAACCGGATCGCACGGGATCATGGAGTCATGGTGATCGAAGATGCGGCCTGCGCCATCGGCTCGGAATACGAAGGCCGGAAAATCGGCACGCACACCCGGTGCGCTTGCTTTTCTTTCCATCCCCGAAAGGTGATCACCACGGGCGAGGGGGGGATGATCGTTACGGACGATGACGAGCTGGCCGACAGGGCCCGCAGTTTGATATCCCATGGCGCCTCGGTGGACGAAGAAGCCAAGCACAAGGCTGAAGGCCTGGTGATCGTCCATTATCCGGATTTTGGATACAACTATCGATTATCCAACGTCCAGGGAGCCATGGGGGTGGCCCAGATGGATCGTATCGATTGGCTCCTGGAGCGCCGCCGCTCCCTCGCCGCGGTCTATGACCGGGCGTTCGGGGATCATCCGCGGCTGGTTATACCATATGTGCCGGAATATGCCAGGCCCACGTACCAATCATACATGCTCAGAATCCGCGATGCGGATGCAGAAGAACGAAACCGAATCCTCTCCCGCCTCAAATCTCTGGGCGTACAGTGCACACCGGGTATCTGCGCTATCCACAAGGAACCCTATTATGCCCAAGAGTACGGTCAAGTCTGCCTGCCCTGCACCGAGAAGGCATTTGATACAACCATGATCATCCCACTCTACCCCCATATGAGCGAGGATGACCAGTCCTACGTGATCGAGCAGGTTCTATCGGTTCTTTAGTTCTCATCCGGTAACCCGTTAACCGCTCTATGCAGAGGAAGTGGGAGTCGAACAGGCGGGAAAGATCCTTTCCCGTGGAGGAAGAAGTGCTTCGGGACCGTGGATCGAAAGATCCGAAAGCCGGATACCTCTGAATACTATCTTTGATTTCTGGCAATAGCGTACTTCGTAGAGGAGGATAGTCTCATGAAGCTGGTTCGAGGAGGGAGAACCAATTACGGCATGGCCATCGGCGTGTTAATGCTGGACACGGTTTTTCCCCGGATACCGGGAGATATTGGAAACGCCACTACCTTTGGCTATCCGGTTTGCTATCGTATAGTAAAGGGTGCCTTCTCCCATAGAATTGTGGCGGAAGAGCCGGATCCTCAATTCATAGAACCGTTTGTTGAAGCTGCACGCGAGCTCGAAAGAACGGGGGTGCGACTCATCACCACGAGCTGCGGCTTTCTCGGTCCTTTTCAGCCTGCTCTTGCTGAAGCGGTCAGCATACCCGTGCTCGCAACTTCATTAATCCAGGTTCCCATGGTCTCGGCCATGATCGGCAAGAAGCGCAGGGTGGGAATATTGACGGAAAAAGCTCATTTATTGACCGAGAACCATTTTATCGGCGCGGGCTGGTCCTCCAATGAAATTCCTGTGGTGGTGCATGGGATGCCGGAGGATGCCTATTTCCCCACGGTATTCATCGGGAACAAACCGGAGGCGGACATCGACCGGCTGGAACAGGACATGGTGCGCCTGGGCAAGACTCTGGTTCTCAAGCATCCTGATGTGGGCGCCGTTGTTTGCGAATGCACCAACTTTGTGCCGTTCAATAAAGCTTTGCAGGATGCAGTGAATCTGCCGGTATTCGACATTGTCACTTTGGTCGATTACGTTTGCTGCGCCTCAATCCGTCGGGAATTTTCAGGATTTTTATAAAAATAGTCTTGAAATTGTTACTTATTGTATTGACCTCATTGGGCTGGCATGTTAATTAGATAAACTACCATGGGAACGTGATCGAGAAATGGTCGATCCCTTTCAAACCTATGGCTCAACGGGCCGAAGAAGGAATCAAAACTTCAGAAAGGAGGAAAGCCATGTCAACAAGGCGGAGACACCTAGTATACCTTTTGTTTATCGGGGTTCTTTCTCTTCTTCTCATCCCACCTCACGTGCAGGCGCTCACATTAAAGGCCGCGGCCGGCGGCACAGGGGGAGGTTGGTATCAGGCCTTTTCGCAAATCGCGCAATTGATCAAGGAAAAGGAGCCATCCATCAACATCAAAGTGGTGCCCGGGGGAGGGCTGGCCAATCCTCCCAGGGTCAATTCCGGGGAAGTGCAGCTCGGTTTCGCATTCCCGCCCTTTGTAAACGCTGCCTCCAAGGGCAAAAAGCCCTATGACAAAAAACACCCGAACATTCGCACCATTGCGGGCGGGTTTGGCTTGAACCCCCTTCAATTCGTGGTCACCAAGGACACGGGGATAACCAGCATCGAGGATCTGATCAAAAAAAAGCACCCCCTGAAATTCGCTGCCGATCGTGTGGGTACAACAGATGAATGGTCCACCAGAACGGTCCTTGAGTTCTACAAGACCTCTTACGAAGACATCAAGAAATGGGGCGGCAAGGTGATGCACCTCGGCTATGGCGATATCGAGACACAGATCAAGGACCGTAACGCGGACGCCACCTTTGTCATGATCGCCCCGCCCGCATCCATCATCACTTCTATCAGCATCTCCAGGCCCATCAGACTCCTGTCCTTCTCCAAGAAACTGCGGGATTATCTTGTCAATGAATGGTCCTTCTCGCTCGCGGTGATCAAGGGGGGCACATACAAGGGGCAGGATGAAGACGTGGAGACGGTGGCGCTCTTTACGGTCATCATGGCAAACAAGGATGTGCCCGATGATGTGGCTTACAAAATAGCAAAGATCATCGCGGACAATCCCGATCGCATCCGCGCCATTTCACCGGCATTCAAAGAGTTTGATCCCTCCCGGGCCGGCATCGGCACCGGCGGAAAACTGCATCCCGGCGCTGAGAAATTATACAAGGAAAAAGGCTGGTAATGCGGCGGCTTTCGTGCGCCGGCCGGTCAGGCAAATTTCAACACATAAAAATTTCACACCTAACCTTACTCTCTCCCCTCGGAGGGAGAGGGTAAGGAGGAGGCGAGGGGGGAAATCCTCGCCCCGGGAGGGGACTTGCAAAAGGGGGTTCCTCCATCATTATTTGACTTGACTGTCTTGCAATTTTTCCCTCATTCCCATGCTTCAACAGCTATTCAAATTCATAACATCCAGGCAAATTGTCAAGCAGCGCTCTTTAAGCAAAGGGGTGGATACCATTGTAGTTGTCGTTGCGGTTTCTGCTGCTGCGCTTCATATGTACTCGGTGTATCACGGCCTTTTTAACCCCCGGGTTCAGCGCTCCATGCACCTTATGTTCATGCTGCCCATGGCATTTCTCCTCTTTCCGGCCGGGAAGAACTCTCCCATGCACAGGCCTTCCGTGCCGGATATCCTGATGGCATTGCTTTCAGTGGTGGTGGGGTCTCTGGGGGCCCTGGAGGTGGACCGCCTGGAGCAGCGATGGATCTTTGCAACGGACCTGCTCCCCCGGGAGATCATTTTCGGGAGCATCAATGTATTGCTGGTGATTGAGGCGACGCGCAGGACGGTCAGTTCAGTGCTGGCGTTCCTGGGGGTGGCAACATTATTGTATTTGCCGTTGGGGCCGTATATGCCTGGAATTTTAAAGCACGACGGGTTCCCGTTTCAGCGCATGGTGGAAATGATGTATCTCGACACTGACCAGGGCATCTATGGCATGCTGACGGGCGTTTCGGCCACTTACGTGATATTGTTCGTGCTCTTCGGTGCGTTTATCTTGTATGCGGGGTCGGGAATCTTCTTCACCAATTTTGCCACTGCAGTGGCGGGCCGTACGCGAGGCGGGCCGGCCAAGATCGCTATACTCTCAAGCGCACTGTTTGGAACCATGACGGGGATAGCGGTGGCCAATGTATATGCCACGGGCAGCTTCACCATCCCTCTGATGAAGCGCATTGGGTACAGGCCGAGCTTCGCGGGCGCCGTCGAGGCGGCGGCATCCACAGGCGGCCAGTATATGCCCCCGGTCATGGGCGCCGCGGCATTCATTATGGCGGAAATAACCGGTATTCCCTATTTTCATATTGCTCTGGGGGCCTCCATCAGCGCCGTGCTCTATTTCATGGCCGTAGGCTCAATGGTCCATTTTGAGGCATTGCGCCGAGGGCTTTCGAGCGTGCCCGAGGAGGATATCCCCAACTTCAAAAGCGTGTTTGCCAAAGCGTACCTCTTCATTCCGGTCATCGCCATCTTTTACATGCTCTTCAAGGGATACTCCCCCATGAAAGCCGGGTTTTACGCCATCTTGCTGTCGGTCGTAACATCGTATTTTCAGCGTGCCACGTGGATGGGGCCCATCAAGATCCTCTCGGCAATGAACGAAGGCGCGCGCAATACGGTTATGGTGGCCATGGCATGCGCATGCGCCGGCATGATTGTGGCAGTCATGACCCACACGGGTCTGGCCCTCTCATTCAGCAGCATGATCATCGCCTCCTCCGGCGGAATTCTTCTGATCGCGCTCATTTTGGTGATGCTCGTCTCACTGATCCTCGGCGTAGGCCTGCCTACCACGGCGGCGTATGTTCTTACCGCGGCTCTTGCCGCTCCGGCGCTTGTTCAAATGGGGGTGGACATGCTGGCGGCCCATCTGTTTGCCTTCTATTTTGCCATCATCGCATGTGTTACGCCCCCGGTCTCGATCTGCGCCTATGCCGGGGCCAGCATCGCCAATGCGGACCCCATCGAGACGGGATTTATCGCAGCAAAACTGGCTGTGGCCGGCTTTATCGTGCCCTACATGTTTGTCTATAACCCTGCTCTTGTCACCCACGGCATACTTTCGCAAATCATCACCGCCAGCACAACGGCCCTTCTGGGGGTGGTAATCCTGGCCGGCGGCCTGCAGGGCTGGTTCCTCTGCAAAACCAACCGCGCCGACCAGTTCCTGACCATCACCGCGGGCCTTGCCCTGGTAATACCCCATCTATGGGTGAGCCTCTTTGGAATTGCTGTAGCAGGCGTGGTTGTATTCAAGCAACGGCGACATTTGAAGAGGTTGCCATGAGCCGAATATCGGATCCGATCTCATCGGCAAACGACTGAGTACCGGCATGGCCGTTGTCAGGAGCGCGGACATTCCCATGGCCCGTACATTCGGATTTTCTTGAACACATTGGACAAATGTTGCGGAGTCAACATCGATCCCCAGGTTGATGACCCCTTCAGGACGTCCATCCCCTCTGCATGGTCCCGGCTGAGCGAAGAACCTCCCGCACGAAGCACTCGTCCTCATTCCAGCGGTCGGCCACCACTGACATGCCCTTTACCATGCTTTTATCAACGATATCATTAACCGCTATCTTCTTGAAATGTTTCGGGATGTTTTCCGATGTGTCCGGGACTTGCCAAATGGCAAATTGCGTTATATCATTAATTAAAACATATCATTGCCTCATGAATAGGAAACATGCTACAATCCGCTCATCCAGAAGGGAGTCGAGGTGATGTGGGTGATGTGGCGGCGGGTTTTACTTTGCGCTGGCTGATTTTCCCGCCATGTAAGACTCCTCATATCCCATGAGCGCTGAGCCACGGAGAAAGGATCTGAACCAATGACGCAAGTATTGCATCGCTACCAACTCATTACCGGCTTGATCCTCCTGTTTCTTCTGGCCTTCGTCAGCACGGCAATGACACAAACCATGTATGTGACCGACGCTTTCCAGATCACGTTCAGATCGGGAAAAGGAAAGAATTTCAAGATACTGCAGTTGCTCTCATCAGAAACACGGGTCAAGATCATCAAACAGGAAGACGATTGGAGCCAGGTTGAACTGGATAACGGACAGACAGGTTGGGTGTTGACCCGGTATTTGATGAAGGGACCTCCCAAATCCATAATAATCGAGCGGCTCAACAGAGAGTTGGAGGACCAGAAATCCCAAATCGGCATCCTCGTCGAGGAAAATGCCAGCCTGAAAAAATCCAATGAAGAACTGCTCAAACAGGCCAACTCTTTTAAAAAGGATTGGGAGAACACGCGGAGGAATTATGAGGAGCTTCTCGCAGGATCCAGTGAATACCTCGAGATAAAAAGCAAATATGAAAACCTGAAGGCCGATATGCAGCTTCTGACCGGCAGGCTCCGCTCTCTGCAAAGGGAAAATGAAAAGCTGCAGGCAAAAACCCGGCTTTACTGGTTCCTCTCCGGCTCTCTGGTGCTTCTTGTCGGGCTGATGGTGGGTATAAGCCTGGGAAGGTTTCAGCGCAGAAAGAAAACGCTGTATCCCTGAGCCTGGACTCTGTTCAAAAAGCCGACACGAGAGCATTATTCTCAGGGTTTTCCTTAGTTTTGGAATTATTCTCCATAATATCCTTAACCAAAATTTACCATAGCAAAAAACAAACAACACGCTGCTATTCCCCCCTCGACACCGGACAGCGTTCCATGAGGCTGTATTGGATGAAATATTGCAGGAGCGAGTGGTATCAAGTCGCAACCGCCGCAAGCCACGGGGCGTGAAGCGTAAGATGAGCAACTTCCCGCTGCGGCGCCGCGACTCAATCACTTTGACTCCTATCAACATCTCGCAATGTATCATGATAATAAAGTGAACAGTATTATCCCTAATCCTCCTTTTTCACGACCTTGAGCTTTGGTCTATCTTTTGTTTGCCCGGGTCGGCGGTTCTTTTTTTTCTCCCCTATGGCATAGAACACCACGCAGTCCGTAGAGTTCATCTGGAGGATGCTGTCCCACGGAAAAAAGCAATGGAATCTTTCTCTTCCGAAGCGCAGCGGAGCATAAATGCCATCGTCTTTTATTTCCAGGTGGGGGGATGGTATCGTCCCCAGCACAAACCCCATGAACTCCTCCTTGGCGGAGGCGGCTGCGGTTTGCGGGATCCGAAGTCCCCTGGCTCTCGTTTGGATGAGAATATGCACATCTCCTTCCTGGTACAGGAGTTCAAACATTTTTTTCTTGAGTGTGGGTTTCATTTTTAGTGTGCGCGGTTTAATCGGGTGTAAACTTTCTCCAAACGCCACTTTCCATCGTTGAGAGAAAATGGCGGATCCTTGAGACTATACGCCGTTGCTATATTTCTGTCAGCACAGTTTTTAACTTGGAATTCCCCGCAGCTTGCTGCGGGGATGGGTAGGAGAGAGGCAATTACCTTTCAAATACCCTGCCGCTTGCTGCAGGGAGGTTCATTATGCCTTGCTAAATGACGCGTTTTTGTTCTTTTATTTCCTGAATTCCTGAATGGTCTTTTTCCAGATGGTCCCGAGGATGGACAGGTCGTGCCCGATCTCGATAGCCTGGATACCCATGTCCCTGAGCAATACAGCGTCCTCCCAGTAGGGGTACTTGGCACCGAAAATCACAAACTTGCCGTGCTTTTTGGCCGAATCGATGGTCCTGCGCAGGGCGTCCATGACTTTCTCGTGCCGGGTCTGCAGCGGCACCCCCGCTGAGATGCTGAAATCAGCGGGACCGAAATAGACCCCGTTCAACCCTTCCGTAGACATGATCTCATCAATGTTGGGAATGGCGGCCACGTCCTCGACCATGGGGATGACCATCGTCTCGTTGTTGCTCCACTCCATCCAATCCGTTCCTCCGCTGGCGCCCCACTGGCCAGAGAAGCACAGGCTGCCGAATCCTCTCTTGCCCAGAGGAGGAAACTTGGCCGCCCGCACGATCTCCTCCACCTCCCGGCGCGTGTTCACATGGGGAACTATAACGCCGCCCGCACCCGCCTCCAGAGCTTTGCGTATCAGGTAGGGGTTGTCTCTGTCCACACGGAGCAGCGGAACGATGTCAGCACAAAAAGCTCCCCGCAGCAGGTTCTCGGTGCTCTCATCCTGCCTCCAGGCGTGTTCGTTGTCGATGCGACAAAAGTCAAGCCCGCAGAATCCGGCCAGCTCAATGGTCGCCGGGCTGAAAGAGTAAACACAGGTGCCCAGTGCCACTTCGCCCCTTTCCATCATCTCCTTGAATTTGTTCTTCTTCCTCTCCATGAGCATCTCCTTTCCGTAATCGCTGAAATAGGATCATTCACTAAGCACCGGGGCATACCACAGCCTTGATCACGGTGCCCTCATCGATTGCCCTGAAGGCCGTCTCAGCCTCTACAAGCGGAAATATCCCCGTAATGAAGGGGTCCAAGTTCCATCGCCCTGTCTCCGGCGCTTCGAGTAACTCCTGCCAGTGGATTGGGACGTTGCCGTAAACCACATGTGGTATTCTTTCAATTATACTTTTAAAAAGAAGTGTGTCATTACTGGTGTACAGCCTTGAAAAATGAGAAAAAAAGGTTTTTATTCTACATACCTCTTGATTCTATATACCTCTTGATCTCTTATTTTTCAATGTGAACTATTAACACCATTTTCCAAATCAAGGAAAGATGGGATTTTGTCCTCGTGAAGGGTTGCATTGATCCGGCAACTTTCCAATGCAGGAATATCAAAACGAACAAGATTGTTGACGGCGATTGGCTGGCGGCGGCAATAGTTAGCAATGTAACATCCCTGAGGAGGAGCGAGCTATGAAGACAATCGGCCTTATAATTTAATCGGTTGTGGAGTTTGGGAGATTTAGAACGCGTTGGGGTGCATGCCCAAGGGTCTTGAGGCGACGGATGTTCAGTGCAGAGGACAAAATCCGGCTGGTGCTGAAGGCTCTCTCTAAAGGGTTGACAATTTTGTAACCACACTCAGTCGCCAGTATAAGAAGAACCAAATAAAGGCATAGCTGAAAGGCACGCTGAGATCAAAATGCAGCCTCTGTGTATACAAGAACGCTTTTTTGTTTGGCAGGAGTTTCCTTACTTGAACGATATATCTATTTGTTGCGGACACCATGGGTGCCGCCTTGAAACTGGATAATTTTATGCGATCCTATGTTGCTCAATTGAGGTCTCACTTCTCTTTCGATTTCCAGAAAAACATCCACTACTTCTGAATCGAACTGGGTGCCCTTGTTTGTCTGCAATTCCTGCCTGATGGCAGCAGGGTCAAGGGTTGGGCGGTAAGGGCGGTCCGAGATCATGGCTTCGTACGCGTCGGCTACAATAATTATTTTCTCGGACAGGGAGAGCCGTTTGCCGTAAAGACCATCAGGATATCCCTGGCCGTCTTCCCTCTCATGGTGATG
>JAFDED010000109.1 GCA_019310535.1 Deltaproteobacteria bacterium | reverse complement strand
CGGTTGCTCCCCACCCCACCTCACAGCGACGCAGTTACCTTCGGCTACCGGGAGCGGGCATCTCCCGGAGGAGGACTTTCACCTCCCAGATCGCGCCTGCTGACAGGCGCACTAAGGGCACAGCGCGCTGTGCCCCTATTTTAGAACCCAGTCATACTGACACTCATCCGCAAGCGATGGCGAGGGGACAATAATTCAATAGTATTTTGGACGCACCCCATATCACAGTCCTGAGACATTTTCAACGAAACTCAACATGACCCCATAAGATAACGTTATCAGTCCGCATGATTTTCTTGACAAGGAGGGAGAATCACTATCGAGTGCAAACAATTGTTTTTACAGAAATTATGAACTTACTGTGAAAGTATTTCAGGAAAGTTTAGTGTGTTTTCAAGTATATGAAACGCTTATAGCCTCAATGGGACCCAGGAGGGAAGATGTGTACACTTTGTGCGGAACATGGTCGAGGCGAGAAATGGTATTATCAATTTGAAAATTACCTTTAAGATGAAGATCGATTTCAACGAGAGGACCTCCCGCAACCCGTTAAGGAATCCGCGCTCCGGTATCTCTCATCACAATTCGAAATAAGGAGATGCTTCCATGCGCAAGGTCATTGATGTCCGCGTTACGCCCCGTGTGAAAGAATGTCTGGGTTCATGGACGCCACCCAACACGTTTCCCCCTTACCGCAAATACTTGGAACGATATCCGGGTGCTAAGGAGCGCATGTACCCCATTCCGATGGAGGAGATGTTCGCCGAAATGGATCGATCAGGGGTGGTGAAGGCCGTCATCGGGGGTGCCGATATCGAGACCACGTGGGGGCGGAAGATCACTGATGATGTCATCGCCGATCTGGTCCGGAAATACCCGGATCGATTTATAGGCTTTGCCGGCGCGGACCCGTTCAAGGGAATGGCGGCCGTGCGGGGAGTGGAGCGCGCCGTGCGGGAATTGGGCCTTCGGGGGTTGAGCCTGGATCCCTGGCTCCACGGCCTTCAGGCCAACGACAAGCGGTATTACCCCCTCTACACCAAGGCGGTGGAATTGGGGATTCCAATCAATATCCACACTTCCCAGCATTTCCATTCGGACATGCCCATGGAGACGGGCAACCCCTCAAATCTCGACGAAGTGGCTTGCCACTTCCCCGAGTTGAAGCTCATTGCACGCCATGCCGGATGGCCCTGGGTGTTGCCCATGGTTGCAGTGGCATGGCGGCACGAAAACGTATACATCGAGCTGTCGGGACTTGCACCCCGGTATCTGCACACCGATTACCTTCGTCATTTCGATACTGTCCTCCAGGACCGCGTGTTGTATGGAACTTCATATCCCGTGCTGACGTGGGAGCGAACCATCAAGGAGCTGGAAGCATTGCCTCTCAAAGAAGAGACCAAAGAGAAGATCTTATATCGCAATGCCGCGCGTCTTCTGGGCATCGAGGAATGACCAGGGGCGTTGCCAAGGGCTGCCAAGGGAAGGAATAGAGGCTGGCAATCAAGTCTTTGCACCTCCGGGATGATGGTTTTCCCTTTGTGAAGCTCCAGAGCCAAGAGGTCAAAAGGTGTTGACTTGCCTCAGTCCCGTTGAGTATAATTGTACCTAACCGGGTCGGACTGCTATTCCAGAGTGGCTCTGTGCGGAGTTGCAGCCGATGCCGGAATTTTTTACAACAGGCTCACATGAAAATACTGTTGACGGATGCACTATTGTAAAAGGAGGGAAACAAATGAAGCAAGTTCGCGCACTTGCGGCAACCGGCATGCTCGGATCGGGTTTTAGTGAATCTTCTTTAGAGCGCGGACTAAAAATGGCGCCGGATTTCATAGGGTGCGACGCGGGTTCAACAGACGGCGGCCCTTACTATCTGGGAAGCGGAACTTCCTATTTTTCCGACGCCGCCGTTGGCCGGGATATCCGCCTAACCTTGCGGGGTGGACGTAAAAACGGAATTCCAGTCATTGTTGGTTCGGCAGGCTTTGCGGGAGCCGATGTGCATGTGGACCATTTAGTAGAACTGGTGCGCCGCATTGCATTTGAAGAAGGCTTGCATTTTAAACTGGGCATTATCCACTCGGAGCAAAAGGCGGATTATTTGATCCAGCAGCTTCAGCGCGGCCGAATAACGCCATTGACAAAAACACCGGAGCCTTTAACGGAAGAGGTTATCAAGCGAAGCATACATATAGTGGGAATGGCGGGAACGGAGCCGTTTATCGAGGCACTAGACCAGGGGGCTGAAGTAATTGTGGCCGGACGTTCCAGCGATACTTCGATCTTTGCCGCAATCCCTATTATGCGCGGAATGAATCCGGCTTCTGCCTGGCACGCTGCGAAGATCCTCGAATGCGGAGCGGCGTGTGTCAAGCAGCGTAAATATCCGGACTGCTTATTTGCAGCGATTTACGATGATCATTTTATTATCGAGCCTCCCAATCCGGAATACGTGTGCACGCCTATCAGTGTGGCTTCCCATAACCTGTACGAGAATGATTCCCCATACACACTGAGAGAGCCGGCGGGGGTTCTGCACACAGATACCTGCCGCTATGAAGCGGTCAGCGACAGAGCGGTCCGCGTGACGGTCGGAGAGTTTGAGGCCGCGTCCGAACATACCTTCAAGATAGAGGGTGTGGAACTTGCCGGCTACCTGAGCCTCTTCTTCGGTGCTGTGCGGGACCCGATGATTCTGAAACAACTTAATTCCTGGCTGGAAGGTCTCAAAGAGACGCTACATCGTCGGTTCTTCGAGATCTACGGTTCAGGAGTGTCAGAGCGTTATCACTTGAATCTTCGCGTATACGGGTTGAACGGTGCCATGGGCCAGCTTGAACCGGAAAAGACAGTCGGTCATGAGATAGGCCTCGTGGTGGAAATTCTGGCAGATGAGCAGGAGCTTGCAACGAATCTCGCGAAATCGGGAACACACATCGCGGTCCACTATCCCATTCCGGAGTGGAGCGGATTGATCACCTCCCTGGCATATCCTTATTCCCCTCCGGAGTTGACCCGTGGGACGGTGTATCGGTTCAATATGAATCATATTGTGAGACCGGATAGCTATAAAGACATGTTCCGAGTGCACTATGAGTCCATCTAAAAAATAGAAAAGGCAGGGAAAATGAAGCTTGGAGAGCTTGCTGGATTAATCCGGAGCAAAAACGCCGGTCCTTTTCAGTTGACATTCGACATTATGTTCGACAGGGAAGACAAATACCGACGTGTGGTTGCGGCCGGGGTCATCACAGAAGAGTGGTTCAAAAAAACATATGGCATCCCTGAAGGGGAAATAGGCATCTACTACTATGAGCCGGCCTGGGCCATTAAGGTGACCATCCCGCGACCGGTTCCATCTGGAGACCCTCTCGATACAGATGTTTACGGTGGACAGCAGTATGGCCCGCTGGTAAATCTGGAAATACCATAGGTTTTGAGCCAGTCGCCGGTTTATCAAGACTTTTGAGACGCGGGCAAAGGGTAAAGGGAAAAAGATGCTGGCCGAGAGCATCTGCCGGAGCGCTTGCTCATCCGCATCCTCCATGGAGCGGGCCATACCCACGGCCCCACGGCGGTTTTCTCCCCGGGGAATCGAGAAGAAGTCCCCGAATATATACCTCCGCCCAATGCCGTCTCTCGCTCCGTCCCATAATCACGGTGAGGTCTGTAAGGAACCTCTCCAGGCGCTTCCGTACCGCTTTGAGTTTCTTCGGCGTCATCATGAACCCGACCGCCAGTATTGCGGTTGAGTCAAACGATACCTTTTCTTGTGCTACCGACGAATAGAAACGCCATCCACCCCTCCTTTTCAAGCCATGGAATTTTCCCCCGGCACTGACGCAATCCTTTCCCTGCTTGCAGGCTTTTCTGGACACCGGGCCTCATCTGTGGTAAAAAAATAAAAAAGGAGAGTGAAGACGGAAGTCGTCCATTATGGGAGAGGGACATCAGTACAGACAGGAACTTAAAGAGATCGCCGGGTCCATGGGGGCGGTGCACTTCGGGGTAGCTTCCATGGACGGCCTGCGGGATCGGCTCCTGGGACTGACTCCCGCAGCAGTGGAAGGGCTGGATCGGGCCATCTCCATGGCCGTCCGCCTTTCCCGCCGGATCATGGAGGACATCGTTGACGGCCCGACCCGGCTTTATTTCATGCATTACGGAAGGGTCAACATGTTGCTGGACGAAACGGCCCTCCGGATATCCTCAGCCATTCAGGCGAGAGGATATGACGCTTTGCCCATACCCGCCTCGCAGATCATCGATTGGGAGGGGCAGCGGGCCCATATCTCCCATAAGCACGTGGCTCGTGCCGCTGGGGTGGGATGGATCGGAAGAAACAACCTCCTGATAAGTCCCCGGTACGGGTCCCAGATCCGGCTGGTAACCGTGTTGACCGATATGCCCCTGACTCCGGATGGGCCGCTGGATGAGGATTGCGGCGAATGCGATGGATGCCTGAGCGTGTGCCCCACAGGCGCCATCCGGGAGCAGCAGGAGGATTTCGACCATACGGCCTGCTACCGGCTTCTGGACCAATTTCGCCGCAAGCGGAATATCGGCCAGCACATTTGCGGTATTTGCGTGAAGGCATGCCCTGGAGACCGGCAAGCTGGAAAACAGATCACCGCAGAGTGCGCAGAGCACGCAGAGAAAATGTAGATATTTTAAGATTCTTTATATATCTCTCCGCGATTTCTATGATCTCTGTGGTAAATTCTTTTTTATCCAGCAGGAAAT
The DNA here is from genome assembly GCA_019310535.1 of Deltaproteobacteria bacterium. Classification (GTDB taxonomy): domain Bacteria; phylum Desulfobacterota; class JAFDED01; order JAFDED01; family JAFDED01; genus JAFDED01. The sequence continues at coordinate 8,183 of JAFDED010000109.1, read as the reverse complement.
GAACACAGGCAAACTGTATGGAAGTTGGAGCCTATGACGTCATAGTGGTGGGTGCGGGACACGCCGGGTGCGAAGGGGCCCTGGCGTCTGCGCGGATGGGGTGCAGCACCCTGTTGCTGACGGGCAACCTGGACACAATCGCCCAGATGTCCTGCAATCCGGCTGTGGGCGGGCTGGCCAAGGGACACCTGGTCCGTGAGATCGACGCCCTGGGCGGTGAGATGGCCAGGATTATCGACGCCACGGGCATCCAGTTCCGCCAGCTCAACACCAAAAAGGGGCCCGCCGTGCACTCGTCTCGCGCCCAGGCCGATCGGACGCGCTATCGGCTCCGGATGAAGTCCGTCCTGGAGCACCAGCCAGGGCTCCATCTGTATCAGGCTGTGGCGGAGCGGCTGCTGGTAGAGGGAGATCGGGTAGTGGGAATTGAAACCGATCTGGGTCAGGTATTCCGCTCGAAAGCTGTTGTGCTCACTCCCGGAACATTTCTCAACGGCCTCATACACGTGGGTCTGACACACCTTTCGGCCGGCCGCATGGGCGATCATCCATCGGTGGGATTGTCGGAGAGCTTGCGCCAACTGGGATTCAGAATCGGTAGATTGAAAACAGGCACATGTCCCCGGCTGGACGGCCGAACCATCGACTTCATGGGACTGGAAGTACAGCACGGTGATAATCCTCCCCACCCGTTTTCCTTCTCCACACTGGCCATCAAGACGCCTCAGGTGCCCTGCCACATCACCTATACCAACGCCAACACCCATGATGTGATCCGCAGCGGCCTGGATCGCTCCCCGCTGTTCTGCGGTATGATTAAAGGCACTGGCGCTCGATACTGTCCTTCCGTTGAGGACAAGGTGGTGCGCTTTCCCGACAAGGAGCGGCACCAGATCTTTCTGGAACCCGAGGGGCTGGACACGCCGGAAGTGTATCCCAACGGGCTGGCCACCAGCCTTCCTCTTGACATCCAGTTGAGGATGCTGCGCTCCATCCCGGGCCTGGAGCGGGTGGAGATGGTGCGCCCGGGGTATGCCATCGAATATGATTACGTGGATCCCGTTCAACTAAGGCCCACACTGGAGACTCAAACCATCAGAGGCCTGTACCACGCCGGGCAGATTAACGGTACCTCGGGATACGAGGAGGCAGCGGCCCAGGGACTGATAGCAGGAATCAACGCCGCACTGCAACTTCAAGGACGCGGGCCGCTGATTCTGCGGCGCTCTGAGGCTTACATCGGCGTGCTCATCGATGACCTGGTGGTGCGCGGAACCCGGGAGCCATACCGGATGTTCACCTCCCGGGCGGAGTACCGTCTGCTCCTGCGGGAGGACAACGCCGACCTGAGGCTGTGCGAAATCGGGCGGTCCGTCGGTCTGCTGGATGATACAGCGTACCGGAGATATCAGAGAAAAAAGCGTTCCATCCTGAGGGAGCTGGAGCATATTCATCAGGTCAAGCTGCGCCCCGACACAGCCACCAATGACCGGCTGCGCTCCATGGGCACGGCGGAACTCAGAAGCCCGGCAACCCTCGCCGATCTTCTCCGGCGGCCGGAGGTAGGCTTTGAACATCTGGCCGGGCTGGACGAGAGATGCTCTCGTGTACGTCCCGAGGTGGCCGAACAGGTGGAGATCCAGGTAAAGTACGAGGGGTATCTTCAGAGACAGGAGGAAATGGTGAAACGTTTCAGGATCATGGAACATCAGGCCATCCCTGAGGAAATAGACTTCACGACCGTTCCCGGCCTCAGTATGGAGGTGAGGGAAAAGCTGCAAACTATACGTCCTCACTCCCTGGGACAGGCATCTCGTATTTCCGGCATCACGCCGGCGGCACTTTCCGTGCTCATGGTGTACATGAAAAGACACGAGGCGCGGGATGCGCGCGTGGAGGTTCGGCAATGAAGGAATTCTGCGGCCTTTTCGGCATAAGCGGCCATGAAAAAGCTGCATGGCTCACGTATCTGGGCCTCTATTCCTTACAGCACCGGGGTCAGGAAAGCGCCGGAATAGCGGTGGCAAGGGATGGGAGTATTGTGCTGAAAAAGGATATGGGGCTGGTTTCTGATGTTTTTAATCCAGATAACCTGGAAGAACTAGGCGGCGGAATGTCCGTGGGTCATGTGCGATACTCCACAACAGGATCGTCACAACTGGTCAATGCTCAACCCTTTATGGTGCGCTATGCCAGGGGCACCGTAGCCATCGCTCACAACGGAAACCTAGTCAACGCCCGGGAACTGCGCAGCAGGCTGGAAGGATTCGGGGCTATATTCCAGACCACCATGGACAGCGAAGTTATCGTGCACCTCCTGGCCAAGCCCACCTACCCTGACCTGGAGCACAGCCTGATCCGTTCCCTGGAACAGGTCAAGGGTGCCTATTCCCTGGTGCTTCTTACCCCCGATACCTTGGTTGGAGCAAGGGATCCCAAAGGGTTCAGGCCGTTATCCCTTGGCATCTATGACGGGGCTTACGTGCTGGCCTCCGAAACGTGCGCGCTGGACCTCATCGGCGCGGATTACGTCCGCGATATAGAACCAGGCGAAATTGTCTTTCTGAACGGGAATAATATGCGCTCCGTCAAACCCTTTCCGCCCGCCCGGACCGCTTACTGTATTTTTGAGCACATCTATTTCGCCCGCCCCGACAGCCGTATCTTCGGGCATAATGTCCATCAAGTTCGTAAAGAGCTAGGCCGGCAGCTTGCGAGAGAACAGCCCGTGGATGCGGCGGACATCGTCATCTCCGTTCCCGACTCCGGCAACAGCGCTGCTATGGGATACTCCGAAGAGTCCGGGATACTGTACGAGATGGGGTTGGTTCGCAACCACTACATCGGCAGGACATTCATCGATCCATATCCCGAGCACCGGGATCTCATGGTCCGTATCAAGATCAATCCCATCCGCGATGTCCTCCAGGGAAAACGTGTGGTGGTGGTGGACGATTCCATTGTGCGGGCCACCACGAGCCGACGAAGGGTTGATACGCTGCGGGCCGCCGGGGTGCGGGAAATCCACATGCGCATCAGCTCCCCGCCCATCACTCACAGTTGCTATTACGGCATCGACACTCCCACCCGTGAGGAACTCATCGCCTCATCAAAGAGTACCGGTGAGATAGCTCGAATCATCGGGGTTGACAGCCTGGGTTACCTGAGCTTGGAGGGGTTGTTAAAGGCGGTGCCCGCTCCGGGCGGACAATACTGCGCGGCTTGCTTCACCGGCCATTATATGACGGAGACCTGCGAGGAGGCCTGTAAGGACTGTTTTGAGAGGTAGCATATAATAGGACGCTGGTAATGTAACTGTTTGAGAATTACGTACTTTCTACCTGTGAATAACTTTACATGAACGGTCATCCTCCCAAAATTAAATAATTCAGCGGTTATGCTAGAATATTTATTAGAAACAGATCAATAAGGGGGTTAAATAAAGCATGTTAATTGCCGCCATAATTGCTGCCATCGCTGCTACGTTATCAATTATTATAGGGACAATGAATTTTTATCGTAGTTATAGAAGAGAAAACCCAGATATCGCTCTTGGTTTCAATGGAGGAGATAAGATTACTGACAGACTTGAAAAAACGAAAAAATAGCCGAATAGGTCAAATAGTTGATTTTAAGATACAGAACAATTCTCGCTTATACTTAAAATTACCCGTTGTCAGTGTGATTTATCCGAAAATTTTCCAACATATACGTTTTGAGGCTGTAGGGGATAATAGGAACAAAAAGACTTTCAAAACGACTTAAACTTGTTGTTTTACGGTAGCTTGGGTATCATGAGAAACAGGTGAGGCCCCCCTCACCCTGTCCCTCTTCATCAAAGGGGGGAGAGGGTGGATATATTGTTCTTCCCTTGTGAAGGAATCTTCTCTCCGTGAAGGTATTCCGGAACTATAGGGTCCTAATCCAAGCAAAGCACATAATTTTATGTGGTTCCCCTCTCCCTTTGAAAGAACGCGCAGGGTGAGAGATGAGAAAAATAATTTTTCGCAATAGATAGCGGCACAATACTATATTTGCTGGACATTAAAGCGTGAATCGGCCTAATGACCATACTTATATGGGATAAAAAAGGTGTTTCATAATGAGTCCTTCTCTATATGCAGTTGAGCGATCAACCACCGATAGCGCATCCGGCCACCACCTTGTGGCCATTCTGGATTTCGGCTCTCAATATACACAGTTGATCGCCCGCAGGGTACGGGAACTGGAAATTTATTGCGAGTTCTTCGCTCATGATAGCACGCCGGAAGAGCTTACAGCTCGTTCGGTCCGGGCGATCATTTTGTCCGGAGGTCCGGCCAGCGTGTTACAGGAGAATGCGCCAGCGCCGCACCCAGGCATTTTTCAAATGGGTCTGCCGGTTCTCGGCATATGCTACGGAATGCAGCTCATGGGCCGGTTTTTGGGAGGCTGCGTCATTCCCTCGGAACGACGGGAATTTGGTCCAGCCCGCATGGAAGTGATGGGAGCCTCTCCGCTGTTGAGGGATCTGTCTCCCGAAATGGAAATCTGGATGAGCCACGGTGACAGCATCCAGGAATTGCCTCCCGGATTCCAGGTCCTGGGGCGGACGGAGAACTGCCCCATAGCGGCCATAGGAGATGAAAGACGAAAGATATACGGCGTTCAGTTCCATCCCGAGGTCATCCACACACCGCGGGGCATCGAGTTGCTTCGCAACTTCCTGCTGAACATAGCGGAAATTCAGCCGACCTGGACCATGCGCTCCTTCGTCCGGCACACCATCGACGAGGTGCGGGTTCGTGTGGGAAAACAGCGGGTGTTGTGTGCGCTTTCCGGCGGCGTCGATTCCTCGGTGCTCTCCGTATTGCTGCACAGGGCTGTGGGAGATCAGCTCACCTGTGTTTTCGTGGACAACGGTCTTCTAAGAGAAGGCGAGACCCGGCATGTGGCGGAGACGTTTCGCGGTCGCTATCACATGGACCTGCGCCAGGTGGATGCATCGGAACGATTCTTGAGGATGCTGGACGGGGTGGAGGATCCAGAGCAAAAGCGCAGGATCATCGGAGGGGAGTTCATCCGGGTTTTTGAAGAGGAAGCAAAGAAGGTTGGGGTGGTCCAGTTTCTGGCCCAGGGTACCCTTTACCCCGACGTCATCGAAAGCCGATCCGCCCTGGGGGGGCCCTCGACCACTATCAAAAGCCATCACAACGTTGGCGGTCTGCCGGAAATAATGGGCCTTGATCTGCTGGAGCCTCTGCGGAACCTTTTCAAGGACGAAGTGCGCAAGGTGGGCGAGGAAATGGGGATGCCCGAGGAAATTGTATGGCGGCACCCATTTCCCGGGCCTGGACTGGCCGTGCGCATCATCGGTCCCGTGGACGCCGAAAAACTCAAGATACTCAGAGAGGCGGACGCTCGCGTGGAAGAAGAAATCCGCCGCTCCGGTCTCTACCGGGAGATATGGCAAGCGTTTGCGGTGCTGCTGCCTATAAAAACGGTGGGGGTCATGGGGGATGAGCGGACATACGAGAACGTCATCGCCATACGGGCGGTCACCAGCCAGGACGGCATGACCGCCGATTGGGTCCGCCTGCCCGATAGGGTGCTGGCCCGTATTTCCAACAGAATCATTAATGAGGTGCGCGGGGTTAACAGGGTGGTTTACGATATCTCCACAAAACCTCCCAGCACCATCGAGTGGGAATAGCCACACATGGGCATTATCCGTAACAGGACATCAGGGATGTTCTTATACCGCGCGGCTCAATGGATAGCGGGCATTGCAGCGGTGCCGGTGCTGCCCCTGCTCTTGGCGCTGAATGCAAGGAACCTGCGGAAGAGCGTTAAGCACCGGTTAGGTTTCATTCCCACATTGTCGGAAAACAGGGGAGAGCCGCGCATTTGGTTCCACGCCGCTTCGGTGGGAGAGATCTCAGCGGTCGCGCCCTTGATCCACTGTGTACGCCGGGAATGGCCGGCGGCCTGTATCCTGATGACCACCTTTACCGACGCCGGTCTCGAAATGGCTCGCGGATTAAGAGTGGAAGCCGATGCTTTCGGGTACTTTCCGTTGGAGCTCCCCGGGTGTGCCCCGCGCGCCGTACGGCGATTTCGTCCCCATTTATGTGTAGTGGCCGAGACGGAGATCTGGCCCGATTTTCTTCATTCCGCAGCCGTTTCGGGCGCCCGGCTCATACTGGTCAACGGAAGGATCTCCTCCAAATCTTTAAAAAAATACCGGCTGATCCTCTCCGTATTTCGCCGGGCTGTTGGCAGGTTTAACATCCTATCAATGCGATACCAATCGGATGCTCAAAAGATGGAATCTCTTGGCATAAATTCTCAACGCTTGGTCGTTACGGGCAACTTGAAACACGAGCACCTCATGAGCCGGGTGAATCCGGCCATGGCCCAGGAATATTGCAAACGGCTGGGGCTTGAACCCGGTCGCGAGGTTCTGGTTGCCGGCAGCACGTGGGAGGGAGAGGAAAAGATCGTGCTGAACGCCTACAGGAGACTAAAAGAATTGAGGCACGGCTTATCACTGATTCTGGCTCCCCGGCATGTCCAGCGTTCGGGGAAGGTCCAGGAGATGCTGCGTGAGGAGGGCATGGGGGTCGTCCGTCTGTCTTCTCTCAATGGTGGGGAAAAGCCTGATCCTGAGTCTGTTGTGCTGGTGGATACTATTGGAGACCTTTTCGGGCTATACGGTATTGCAACGCTGGTTTTCTGCGGGGGTAGTTTGGTGCGGGTTGGAGGTCAGAACATCTTCGAGCCCGCCGCATGGGGACGAGTGGTTTTTCACGGCTCCCATATGGATAACTTTTTGGAAGAACAGGAAGCTCTGGAAAAAGTAGGTGCATCTTTTACGGTCCAGAACGAGGACGAGATAGTTCGTGTGGCGCTGGACCTGCTGTACGATCCCGCGCGACGAGAAAAACTGGGGAACGATGCGGCTCAGGCAGTCAAGAAATCCGCGGGGGCCAAACAGAAAAACCTGGCCCTGATCCGGGCGCTTCTGGAAGGGTCCGATCCGGGCAAGTTCATTGAGTCCCGCACCTGCGAAGCATGAACATGCGGTGCGGATTTCCACCGTTAGCTTATTTTTTGATTTACTTTCGGAATGCAAGAAGATACAATATAATACTATATAATAAAGCTTTCAGAATCGGGTTCAGGTGCGAAATGGAGACGGAAGCTTGCGAAAAATTTAGGCAGATATTACATCAGCGCCTGGGGGAACTAGTTGAAGAGGCCGAAAAGACCATCAGCGGGATGACCGGGGAGAAAGCCAACTTTCCAGATCCTACGGACCGGGCATCGATGGAATCGGATCGGAACTTTCAATTGCGAATTCGGGACCGAGAGCGAAAGCTTATTCAAAAAATCCGCGATGCAATTGCGCGAATTGATGACGGAACCTTTGGTATCTGCGAAGAATGTGGAGAAGAAATCCAGATGGAGCGCCTTCTCGCGCGTCCCGTAACGACCTTTTGCGTTGAATGTAAGGAAAGACTGGAAACTGAGGAGAAAGCCCGTGAAGGGAAAGGCCAGGGGGTTCCTCCGCTGAGCGTTTAACGCCACAGGTGATCGTTCACTGTCTGCACAAATCCGCTCTAAATTTGCCTGTTTTATACCAAGTTGCGTTCATTTCAGTAACATATGTCGCAGCAAATAATTTTCTTGGATCGCAAATCCCTCTCTTCCCTGACGTAGGGGCGAGGCTGCCCCGCTTCATGATTATTCATTGCAAATTTATTTAGTAGCATTGCAAAATGGGCAATGTCTTAACGATTTCAGGACTTTCCCTAATTCACACAGATTTATCAAAATACTTTGAATATTAATCCCTTGCATACATCAGTACGTAAAAAAGGAATTTTGGAGAAACTTTTCGAAAAGGGAGGGTGGCCCGGACAACTGTGTCGCCCGGGTCGTGAAGCGACAAGAGGCTGTTCACGCAAAGTCCTTGTTCTGCCGGCATACAGGTGAACATGAGAGGAATATCCAGGCAATATGGATGATAGACGCAACAACAGCACCCGGTGTTTTGCCATGACCTTTTGTTGCTGCGCAGCCCGGACAATACATTGTCCGGGCTGCGCATGGGCTCTGTTACTCCAATCCGGAGCGGAAGGCGATCCCCCGGATCCACAATTACCACTTTTTTTTTGAAAAATTTGGGGTAATTCCTGCTT
>JAFDED010000108.1 GCA_019310535.1 Deltaproteobacteria bacterium | reverse complement strand
TTCCAGCAAATCCTTTCTCATAAGTTGGCCTTCCACTTCTTTACTTCTCTCCAACCTTCCTTCCCCATGATCTTTATCTTGAACAAGGGGATACCATGTGTGTTCCGTTTCCCATTTTACTCTGTATATTAATTTCTTGACGAACGGAATTCTTTGGGAGTAAATAAAACTTGATAGGAATGATGGTAAAATTCACGGCTTCCGCGCTAATAGCGTGGTATCGCTTCCGGGAAGGGAAAGTGCCGGAGAAAAAAGCGACAAGCTGAATGCACCGCCGATCTGGAGGGGAGTGATTCATGGCAAAATTGATGGATTTGCCCACAAAGAACGAACTGGGATATTTTGAGATGCGTTTGGAGTCCGTGGGGGGCCTCGGGGCCAACCTGGCGGGCCAGATACTTGCCGAGGCCCTGGTCATGGGACATGGGTTCAACGGCGCCCATTTCTCCTCTTACGGTTCGGAGAAGAAAGGCTCCCCTGTGAAATCCTTCGTCAGGGCCTGCCGGGCGGACCGGGAAGTGCGTTCGTCCAGCCCGGTGGAGCGGCCGCACATACTGGTGGTGTTCCACGAGTGCCTGCTTAAGCTCGATGGGATTGCTTCCGGCATACTCCCGGATGGCAAGGTAGTTGTGAATAGTTATCACGAGATGGATGATGTCCGGAACATGCTGTACCTGCCATCGGGTACCCTGGGGGTTGTGGATGCCCTGAACATAGCCCTGGAGGAAAAGACGCGCATCAACACCGCCATTCTGGGAGCGGTGGTGAGGGTATCGGGCTGGATGCGGCCCGATGTTGTTCGAGAGACCATCGCTGAAGCATTTCAATCCAAGCACTCCTCACAAGTGGATGCAAACCTGCGCACGTTCGACCGGGGGTTCAACGAGGTTCGCGTGCAGACGTACGAAGATGATGGTAAATTCAAGCCTATTACTACTGTCTCCTCCGAGCCCCTTCTTGGTTATCGCAATGCACCCATCGGGGGAATCATTATCAACCCGGGGAATACTGGCTCCAAAGACCTGAGCGCCTCCCGGCAGGGACTCTATCCTTTGTATCATCGCGATCGATGCATCGATTGCGGGCTGTGCACTATGACATGCCCAGATTACGTTTTCCAGTGGGAAAAGGGCATGGACAAGAGAGGAAGGCCGGCCATGGTCCTGCGCGGCCCCAACTACCAGTACTGCAAGGGATGCATGAAATGCGTGGAGATATGCCCGGTGGATGCCCTGACCTTGGAGTGCGAGAGACCCGAGTTTAAATACACGGCAGACGTCCAACTCTGGGGCCCCCCCGATGCGCTGGGCACTATGAGCCGGGAGAACGAACCCGCCAAATGGGACCCGGAAGAAGGGCATTACTGGCACCGCGTGGGCTGATCCAGCCCGAATTACTGGGATAACATGTAGAAAGGACTTCTATGGCCGAGAAATCGGAGAGAAAACGAAAAAAAGTAAAGCACCCCCCCCAGCGGGTCGCTTTCCTCAAGGGTAACGAGATGGCCGCCATAGCGGCACGGCAGATCCAATACCATGTGATGGGGTACTTTCCCATTACGCCTTCCACAGAGATCGCCGAGGAACTTGACGAGATGTTCGCGCGAGGGGATCACAGCATCCGAATGATCCCTGCCGATGGGGAGCACAGCGCGGCCGGCATCTGCTACGGTGCCAGCGTGGGGGGTGGACGTGTACTGAATGCCACCAGCGCCAACGGGCTGCTGTACTCAATGGAGCAGCTTCCCGTCCAGTCCGGTACCCGCTTCCCTATGGTGCTGAACGTGGTTACTCGCTCTGTCAGCGGTCCGCTGGACATCCGGGGTGATCACTCGGATGTCATGATGGCGCTCAATGCGGGGTGGATCATTCTTCTGGCCAGAAATCCCCAGGCCGTTTACGACATGAACATCATGGCTGTCAAGATCGGGGAACATCCGGAAATCCGGCTGCCGGTCATGGTGGTCTACGACGGCTTTTTTACCAGCCACCAGAAAAGGCGCGTGCGTTATTTCGAGGACGGCGGTGTAGTGAGGTCTTTTGTGGGCACATCCCCATTCCCCCACACGGCTCTGGATCCTGATCATCCCGTTACCATCGGCCCGTATATGAACGACCCTGACCTGATCAACAACAAATACCAGTTGAAACTGGCCATGGACGCCGCCGAGAGCCTGATCCCCAAAATTTATAATGAGTTTGCCTTGCTCAGCGGGAGGCGTTATCATCCACTTGATGCCCATCACATGGAAGATGCCGACGCAGCCCTGTTTATCCCTAACTCCGCGGCGGAGACGGCCAAAGAAACCGCGGATATACTTCGGCAAAAGGGATGTCCTGTGGGTGTCCTGAGTCCCAACCTTATCCGCCCGTTTCCAGGTGAAGAAATCAGGAGGGCTTGCCGGGGTTTAAAAGCTTTATTAATCGCCGACCGGGCAGACTCCTATGGCGCCCGCGGCGGCAACATGGCCCTGGAGGTCAAAGCCGCGCTCAAGGACGACCCGAAAAATAGCACCCTCTGCCTGGCACGTGTTTACGGGCTTGGGGGCAAGGATTTCACGGCCGAGGACGCAGAGCGATTGTTCAGGGAGGTTCTGGATGCCGGGGATCGCAAGCGCGTGCGCGTGCCTTTCAGCTATCTGGGCGCCACCCCGGGAAAACCAGGAGTCAAACCGGACCCGCCTCAACCTCCCATCTCTGAGGAGGCAACCTCCCCGGGCATCGTGCGGGCGGAGTGGGACGAGACCGCAGGCCGAGTGAAGGTCGCCATCGGGACACGGCGGCAGCTTATGGAAATGCCCGATCGGATAGCTCCCGGACACGGGGCTTGCCCCGGTTGCGGCATCTTCCCAAGCCTGAAGCAGTTTCTTGCGGGTATCGAAGGTCACGTTGTCCTCCTTTTCCAGACCGGTTGTGGCATGGTTGTGACCACCGGCTTTCCATACACATCACACCGTGTTACATACATTCACAACCTCTTCCAAAACGGTGCGGCCACACTTTCGGGAGTGGTGGAAATGTATCGGGAAAAAAAGGCGCGGGGAGAGACCCCACAGGATCAGCAGATCACCTTCATCATGGTAACCGGGGACGGTGGAATGGACATCGGCATGGGTTCCGTCATCGGAGCTGCACTTCGGGGTCATCCGCTGATCATCTTTGAGTACGATAATCAGGGTTATATGAACACGGGAAACCAGTTAAGCTATGCCACTCCTATGGGGCACTTAACATCCACAAGCCACGTGGGAGCGGCAGAGGCGGGGAAATGGTTCCACCACAAAGACACGGCCCAGATCATGGCAGCCACTCATATACCGTATGTTTTCACCAGTGTGGAAGGCCTGGGCCTGGACCTGGTCCAAAAGGCAGCCAAAGCTCAATGGTATGCAAGAAATCGGGGAACTGCCTATGGAAAGGTGATTAGCGTCTGTCCCTTGAGCTGGCGCTACAACGAGAAATTGGGAACTAAAGTGGTGCGGGCGGCTGCGGACTGTTGTTTTTTCCCGATCTACGAGGTGGAGAATGGGATAACCACCATCACCTACGACCCGGAAGTAAAGAACCGCAGGATACCCGTTTCGCAATGGTTGGGGATGATGGGAAAGAGCAGACATCTGCTCAAACCGGAGCACGAGACGACTTTAAAGGCAGTGGAGATGGAAATAGAACGCAGGTGGAATCGGCTCAAAGCAATGCACCAGCACCCGCTGCTGTAATCGTCCCTTAAGGTCAAAGGATCAAGGAGAAAGGCAAAAGGAGAAAGGCTTCACAGGCGTGCCTTTCACTTTGCCAGGGCACCATTTATTCTTTAATTTTTCACTTTTCACTTCCCCCTGGATTCTTAATCTTACACCGCGGCTGAGCGGAATGTTCGCCAGCTTCCCGGGGCAGGCACAGCCCACCTTACAATCTCTCATAGAAGGAAGCCCAACATGAGCAAAATAACCAAACAACTGAAAGAGAGGATCGAGAGAGCGGGAACTTTTTTTGTGGCCACTTCAAATAAAGCGGGTATAGTACACCTTGCTGCGGCGGAAGGGCTGCGTGTGCAGGACGATGAGAATGTGGCCTTTGCTGACTGGTTTTGTTTCAAGACCCTGGAGCATCTGACAGAGAACCCACGGGTGGCCATCGGCTTCATGGACAAGGAGAATCGCAAGGGATTTCAACTCCTGGGGAAGGTGGAAGCAGTCCATACCGGCGCCATTCTCGACGGTTTTGCCGCCGAATGCGGGCACGAGGAGGATATGGCTCAATACCCACAAGAGCAGCATGAGCTTCTTGTCCGTGTGGAGCAGATCCTCGAACTCAGCACCGGCCCCCATTCGGACAAGGATATTGAAGAATAGCTTCCTCTTGATTTTCAGCATTCGGGGGAAAGCTGGCACAGGAACAGCGCATCTCTTTTGAGAGGAAGGAGGAGCGGTTGTCTACGGTAGATCTGAACATCAAAATTGGCGGAGCGGCCGGCCAGGGAATGCAAACCATCGGGTTTATGTTAGGAAAAATCTTTGTCCGGGGCGGATATCACGCGTTTGCTATTCAGGATAACATGTCCAGGATTCGCGGCGGGCATAACTTTTTCCAGATTCGGATCAAAAAAGAACCTGTGATGGCCATGACAAGCGGCGTTCATTTTCTCGTCGCGCTGGACAGGGAGAGCATAGAAACCCATGCGGGTGACTTGGTGTCCGATGGCCTGGTGATTTATGACGGTGAGTCCCTGGATTTCTCTTCAGATGAAGACCGCTTTCTCAATGTCCCGTTAGAAAAGCTGGCCATAGAGAGAGGAGGAAAAAAGATTTACTCCAATTCTGTCTCCCTCGGCTTCATCCTGGGATTATTGAATTTTGGCCGGGATATCATGAACGAGCTGTTCCGGGAGACATTCGCTAAAAACGAGGAAGTGGCGGAAGAAAATATCAAAACGGCCCGGGCGGGCTATGAATACGCCCGGCAAAATTTTGCAAACCGGTGGGTCAGAACGATGCAGCCCGAAAAGGGTGCACGCCGGATGTTCATTAACGGCAACGAAGCGATCTGCTTGGGGGCCATCGCGTCGGGATGCAAGTTTATGAGCGCATACCCTATGTCTCCTTCTACCGCCATCATCACCTATCTTTCGGGGAAAGATGAGCAAACCGGCATGGTAACCGAACAGGGCGAGGACGAGATTGCAGTGATCAACTTGGCTCTAGGGGCTTCAGCTGCGGGAGTCCGCTCCATGGTTGCAACCTCCGGAGGAGGCTTTGCCCTGATGGTGGAGACTCTCTCACTACTGGGAGTTTCAGAGGTGCCGCTTGTCATTGTAGACTGCCAGCGGCCGGGGCCGGCCACGGGACTTCCCACCCGCACGGAACAGGCGGATCTTTTGTTCATCATTCATGCGGGCCACGGGGAATTCCCGCGGGCCGTGCTGGCACCGGGAGATCCTGAACAGGCTTTTCGCATGACCATCCATGCGTTCAACCTGGCGGACCGATTCCAGATTCCGGCATTCGTCCTCAGCGATCAGTATCTTTGCGATTCTTACTTCACCTGCCATCCTTTCGACATCTCCAATATACCCTATGAGACCTCTCTGTTGAGTGACGATGAACTGGCACGGTTAAAGGAATATAAGCGTTACCGAATCACAGATTCCGGAGTTTCTCCCCGCGCGTATCCCTTGCAGAGCAAACACCTGGTGGTGACGGACAGCCACGAGCATGACGAGGCGGGACATATTACCGAGGACGCCGTGATACGCAAAAGCATGGTGGAGAAACGTCTGCGGAAGACAGAGGGAATTCTTGCGCGGTTCTCCGGGCCGGACATTGAAGGACCTGATAAGGCAACAACTACCGTTTGCGGCTGGGGCTCCACTCTGGGTGTGCTGAAAGAAGCTGTGTCAACCCTCCGGGACACTGGGAGCGACCTGCGGCTGGCGCACTTCTCCGAGCTGTGGCCTTTCCCCGCCGCTCAAACGAGAGAGGTCTTGCAAAGCAGCCGGCGTCTGGTGGTGGTGGAAAACAATGCCGCCGGGCAACTGGCCTGGTTGATCCGGCAATATACCGGCAGGCGGGACATTGATGAGGTGCTGAAATACGACGGCCGGCCGTTCACCGTGGACGGGCTGGTCGGTGAACTGAGAAAGGTGGTGATCGAGTGATGACGACAGCAGAGGGATATACCATCGGCGAGCCCTCCTGGTGCCCCGGGTGTGGAAATTTTGGTATCATTCAAGCGCTCAAGAAAGCCCTAGAGGAGATGGGCAAGAAACCGCACGAAGTGCTTTTGATCGGCGGCATCGGGCAGGCGGCCAAGCTGCCGCACTATCTCAAAGGCAACGTGCTGAACGGAGTCCACGGCCGAACCCCCCCCAATGCAATCGGCGCAAAGGTGGCCAATCAAGAGTTGACGGTTATAGTGACTACCGGGGATGGTTGCACGTATGCAGAGGGGGGCAACCATTTTCTTCATGCCATCCGGCGCAACGTTGATATTACCTTGATCGTTCACAACAACCAGGTGTACGGACTGACCCGGGGGCAGGCATCCCCTACCAGCGATCCGGGCTTTGTTACGCGGGTGCAGACTCATGGGGCGTTCTCGGCCCGATTTCATGCCCTGGCCGCGGCGCTGTCCATGGGCGGGACCTTCATCGCCCGCAGTTTTTCGGGAGATCAGGAGCATCTTTCCCGGATGATACAGGAGGCCGTCAAGCATAAGGGGTTCAGCCTCCTCGAAGTGCTCCAGCCCTGCGTAAGCTTCAACCGCGTCAATACCTTCGCCTGGTATAAAAAACGGATTTACGATGTGGAAACCGGGGGTAATTACGATCCGGGGAATGGTGCCCAGGCCTTTGAAAAGGCCATGGAGTGGGGCGAGAGAATTCCCATCGGGGTGGTGTACAGAGCAGAAAAGCCGACATTCGAGGAGAGGATTCCAGCGCTGAAAAAGGGCCCATTGGTCAAGCAGCCGGCACCTGATAAAAGCGTGCTGCACTTGCTCATGGAGGAATTTTTCTGATTTTAGTATTTTGGACAAAGATAAAAGGATGAACGAGAATTGCTTAATCCTTTTTATCCTGAATTCCAGTAAAAAAAATGATTTTCAGCATGGATAATTCCCGAGGAGGTTGAGACATGTCCCAGAGAACAATTCTATTCAAGGGGAACCCCCTTCGCCTGGAGGGACCGGAAATCAAGACCGGCGATAAGGCTCCCGAATTCAAGGTACTGGACGAGGGCTTAAATCCGGTATCCCTGTCGGACTTCAGCGGCAAAGTGCGCCTCATCAGCGTGGTGCCTTCCCTGGACACGCAGGTCTGTGAAATGCAGACGCGCCGCTTCAACGAGGAAGCATCCAAGCTCCCGGAAAACGTGGCAATCATGACCGTGAGCATGGACCTTCCCTTTGCCCAGAAGCGCTTCTGTTCCACCCACGGCATCGACAGGGTGAAGGTACTCTCGGACCACAGGGAAGCATCCTTCGGAATGGCTTATGGAGTGCTCATACCGGAACTTCGACTCCTTGCCCGTTCAATATTTGTGGTGGATGCTCAGGATATGGTGCGCTACACGGAGATCGTTCCGGAGGTGACCACTCATCCGGACTATGATAAGGCACTGGCAGCAGCCAGGGAGCTGGCCTAGGATCATTGAGATCCCCCGCCGTTTTCAGCGGAGTCTCACTCATGCAATCGAATAGCGGTTCGCTGAAAGGCGAAGCTGAGCAGTTCTCTGCTGGATAAATGGCCATGTCAACAGCTCACGCCTCCTGTTGAAATCCCAGCTTCTTGAGGACCGCCATCATGGGACACCAGTGGGTGAAAGCCGACTGAAGCAGGTTGAGCCCCACGAATGCCGTAAAAAGAAACCACCACGGGTGTACGAACCACCCCAGGGCCAGCGATAGGAGAATAAAAAAACCTGCCACAAGGCGAAGCCCTTCATCGACGGTCATTTTCATGGTTCACTCTCCTTACATTCGGATAATGGGGGGGGCACAAGCACCTTACCCGGCTCGTAATAGGTTGGATTGAATCGTAACCGGTTTTTTGGCCCGCTTTCCAGGAAATCGTTCATTGGAAATCTTTCTTTGCTCCTCTCTGAATCGAACGGTTGCTTTTCTGGTATTTCCACACAGCCCGGTTATGCTCGCGCAGGGTGGTGGAAAAGTGGTGGGTGCCGTCGTTTCTAGACACGAAGTAGAGGTAGTCCACAGGGGCAGGGTAGAGAACGGCCATGAGTGAATCAAGCCCCGGGTTTGCGATAGGGCCGGGCGGCAATCCCCGGATTTTATACGTATTGTACGGGGTTTTCGTCTGGAGGTCCCGGCGGTTCAGGTTGCCGTCGAAGTGATCCAGGCCATAGATCACGGTGGGGTCGCTCTGCAGCCGTATGTTCCGGGCCAGGCGGTTGAGGAACACGGCCGCGATGAGAGGGCGCTCCTCCGGCGCTCCTGTTTCTTTCTCCACTATGGACGCCAGGGTAACAACTTGGTGGATCGAAAACCCTCTTTCCCGGGCGCGGCGCTTCATCTGCGGCGTAAAAACCTGCCAGAACCGGCGGACCATCATCCTGATGATAGCCTCTTCTGTCATATCCCTGGTCAGGAAGTAGGAGTCAGGGAAGAGGTAGCCTTCGGCGCTGGAGCCATTGACGCCCAGCCCGTTCAGGAGCACGGAATCGGTGGCCTTTCCCAGGAAACGGCCGCGCCGGCCCAGCCCCCGCCGCTCCAACCGCTCGGCGACCCAGAGAAGCGCGGCGCCTTCCGGTACGGTGAAACGATAGCGCACCACATCGCCCCGGTAAAGCCTGTCCAGAACTTCCATGGGCGTCATGCCGTCATTCAGATCATATTCCCCTGCCTTGAGTTTTCTTTCAACCCCAAGATATCGCGCCGCTAGGCGGAATGCCAGAGGGTCATGGACGATTCCCTGTTTCTCCAGGGCACGAACGATCCGCCGGAAGGAGGCGGCGGGCGGGATGGAGACGATGCGCTGCGTGTGCCCGGCTCCGGCGGGGGTGTGGCAGCGGGATACTAAATCCATCAACAGAACGGCGACAGAGGCAGCAAAAAGCAGCAGTAAAATTCCAATACGGCACCATTTCATCATGGATTAATTCGTACCGTGACGCAACCTGTCCAGGTATCCCTGAAGGATGATCACCGCCGAGAGCTTATCGATGACCTTTTTCCTCTTGCGTCGGCTTACATCGGCCATCAAGAGCGTCTTTTCGGCCATCATGGTGGAGAACCGCTCGTCCCAGGAGTCTACGGGAAGCCCGAGCCTTTTTTTCAGCGTTTGTGCGAATCGGAGCGCTTCCAGTGCAACGGGCCCCAGGCTGCCGTCCATGTTTTTCGGCAGCCCCACCACTATCCGCTCGGCTCCCTCGACGAAAACCATTTCCTCGATGCGCCGGATGTCCGACTTGAATCCGGTCCTCTGAATGGTCTTCCGGCCATGCGCTGTCAATCCAAGATCGTCGCTCGCAGCCACGCCTATTCTTCGTGTCCCTATGTCCAATCCGATCACCTTCATGATAGTAATAGTATTAGCAAGTCCTTCCGCATATTTCAACGGTAAATACCGCCGCGAAAAATCCTTGATCGCGGCACGCCGGGTGCGCTACCATATTTACAGAAGGTAATCCTCTTCGGAAAAATAAAAAAAGATTTCCTGCAGGATAACAGGATAAGTGATGATATAAACATTGTTTAACAAAATCCGGTTTATCCGGGCAAAATTTCAAACAATCAATGGAGTGTGCAATGAACCATTATGTCCTGGGAACGGCCGGGCATATTGACCACGGCAAGACCACCCTGATCAAAGCCCTGACAGGGATCGACTGCGACCGCCTGCCGCAAGAAAAAAAGCGCGGCATAACCATCGAGCTGGGTTTCGCCTGGATGAAGCTCAGCGATGCCGCAATTCTTGGCATCGTGGATGTGCCGGGCCACGAAAAGTTCATCAAGAACATGGTGGCGGGAGCCACCGGCATTGACCTGGTCATGCTGATAATCGCCGCCGACGAGGGTGTCATGCCGCAGACTCGCGAGCACCTGGATATTTGCAAACTGTTAAATCTGCGCAAAGGCCTGGTGGCCCTGACCAAGGTTGACCTCGTGGACCCGGAGTGGCTGGAGATGGTGGAGGATGATATCAGGGAATACCTGGTTGGAAGTTTCCTTGAAGGTGCTCCTGTTGTTCCTGTCTCCGCCGTTGACGGCCGGGGGATTGATGAGCTTCGACAGGCCATCATGAACGTGGTGGAAGGGATGGAGCCCCGCACCCGGGCGGGAGTTTTACGAATGCCCATAGACCGCGTCTTTACGATGCGGGGTTTCGGGTCAGTCGTTACCGGCACCACTATTTCAGGGCAGCTCCGGGTCGGTGATGAGGTCCAGATTTACCCGGGAGAGGTAAGGGCGCGGGTGAGGGGGCTGCAAGTTCACAACCGCACCGTGGAAGCCGTGGAGGGAGGTTTTCGAACGGCCGTGAACCTTCAGGGGGTGGACAGGTCGGAGATCAAACGGGGGGATGTGCTCGCGCATCCCGGAACCATCAGACCCACTCGTATTCTGGACGCCGCATTGACCTATCTCCCTGATACACCCCGTCCGTTGAAGGATCGCGCCATTGTCCGATTCCACGCCGGTACCAGCGAGATCATGGCGCGCGTCATACTGTTGGATCGTGAAGTAATGGAGCCCGGCCAGAACGGTCCGGTGCAGTTACTGTTGGAAATACCCGTGGCCCTGCTTCCCAGGGACCGTTTCGTTATCAGGAGCTACTCCCCGGTATTCACCATTGGCGGAGGGTCCATACTTGATGTCCGACCGCGCAGGCACCGCAAGGGGCAGGTGGGATTGCTCAGTGACTTGGCCATCTTACAGGGCGGTGACGAGGAGGAAATGGCGGCATTTTTTGTCCGTGAGGCGGCATACGCCGGGATATCGCGGGAAGACCTCTCCGCCGTGATTCCCTTTTCATCAGGTCGGCTCAAGGCAATCCTGGACCGCATGTCCTCTCAACATAAGGTCCACGTTTTTGACAGGGAATCGCACCGCATGATCCACGGGAAACTGTACGAAGAACTGCTGGGGACCGCCCGGGAGGAACTGGAACGTTTCCACCGGGAAAATCCCCTCAAGCCGGGGATTACGCGCGAGGGGCTGCGGGCTCTCCTGCCGGCTTCCATGGATTCACGCCTCTTTCACACCGTACTGGAGGATCTATCGGCGAGGGGCCTGGTTGTTTCAGAGCGCGAGATCGTCAGGCTGGCCACCCACACAATAACCTTGGAAACAGATCAGCAACGCGATCGCCAACGCATTGAGGAAATCTTTCGGCTGGCAGGGCTGGAGCCTCCGCTCTTCAAAGAGCTCGTGGAAAAGCTGGGACGCGGCGCGGAGGAAACCCGCAATATCACAGATTTATTGGTCGCCGAAGGGGCACTGGTGAAGGTCAGGGATGATCTGTATTTTTACCGCCCCGTTGTGGAAGACCTGGAAGCGCGCCTCACGGCATTTCTGCGAGAGCACGGAGAGATTTCCACACCGCAATTCAAGGAACTTACCGGTGTATCAAGGAAATTCATGATTCCCCTGGGAGAGCATTTCGACAAGAAAAAACTCACGCTCCGCGTAGGAGACAAAAGGCTGCTTCGTTCCTGACTGTGGGGCACCCCGCATTGTCGCAGGCAAAGGGCGGTCAAATAACAACTGAAATAATTGGATCGTGAGGCATTATCCCGATCAAGAACCCCGGTCATACGAAAAGCCTCTGATCCATGTCCATGATTCTTCACCATCAGCAGCCGCTGTCTCAAATGAGTCCAAATAGAAGACGGCCGATCAGAGAATGATACGACCGATCACGCCACCCGCGCACGAGATTCTTTATGCCTTCATCCTGAAACAGGAAATCAGAAAACAATCAAGCTTGAACCGGACAGTATGCCGGAGTGAGAGTGTAGGCGCGTCGAAATTCTTGAATTCCAGCGGGCGGTGCATGGCATCGCCTCCTCCAATTTGTACCAGTCCTATTTCATGTCCTATTTCATGTAAGCAGGCAATTCCGATAGAAATTACCTCTGGAACCTCCCCCTGGTTTCAATCCATGCGTAAGCCTGGCTTTACAAATGTGAAGTAAAGTTTACAAAACCTCTGTATTCGAAAATTCTTTTCATAGGGATTGCTTCTTAATATGAAAAGATAACAGCTAGTTGAGCGGAATCAATCAATTCATGTGTTATGGCACGATATTTGTAATTAGAGACAAATGGATAATTGCGCGGGCAATGGACAAAGTTTACGATCAAAAAACGCTCCCCGGCTTCCTGGAGTAATTGCCAATCCAAAAATGCCAGAAAAAGGAGGTGAGGAAAAAACCGAGTCATCGTAGAGGGGGTCATCACCGTATTTGCGCATTAAGCGCTGGATGGGCACAGAGGCATACCCATGCCTGGAGGGAAGAATGAGGTGTTGTGGCCATCCTTTTTCATGTAATTTGCAAACTGCAGAAAGGGGAAAGCTGATGTTCAAGAAAGCTCTGAGTGTACTGGCAGTTGCCGTTTTCATCATGGCGTCCTTCGTTTCCGTTGAGGCTTATGAGGCACTAAAGGGCCCAACGGGAGTCATTCAGTACAATCCGGATAAAGCTTTCAACGGCTACACTCTGTTTGACTCAAATCAAAGCACCACGTCAGTCTATCTCATTGATATGGAAGGGTATATCGTCCACAAATGGGATACCGATTACAGGGCGGGGTTGCACTCCCACCTGCTTCCGAACGGCAACCTCCTCCGCGGGGGAACGTTGCCAAACGGCATCCGCCCCGTACACTTTGGTGGAACGTCGGGCATCGTCCAGGAGTTTGACTGGGACGGCAACGTGGTCTGGGAGTATCGGAACAGTACACCTACCACGGTTCAGCATCACACATTCGCCCGGATGCCCAACGGCAACACCC
>JAFDED010000107.1 GCA_019310535.1 Deltaproteobacteria bacterium | reverse complement strand
ATAATATCATTCTGAACTGAAAATCACGTCCAATCAAACTTAAAAACCCTTTTTTTGATCGTATCAGAGGTATAGCGATCACCACTCGTATCAAAAATCCGGGGTTTCCGGATGAACACTAGCTAGTTCCAAAGTAGCCCCAGGGCAAAGGGTTGCCCGAGATGCAGGCCCCTTTTATGTTCCAAACCCTCCGGACGATTTGTCCTCCGGGATCACGAAACGACAGGAGGCTGTCCGCGCAACGTCCATGTTCTGTCGGCATACAGGAGGAATACCCGGGCGATCTTGATGATAGACGCAGCAACGCACCCGGCGTTTCGCCATGCCCTCTTGCTGCTGAGCAGCCCGGACAATAAATTGTCCGATCCACCCATGGGCTCCGTTACTCCACTCCAGGGCCTCAATTACCACTTTTTCCTTTGAAAATTTTAGGGAAATTCCGTGAAAAATAAAAAAACATTGACATCAGCCGTTTGATGATATAGGAGGAGAGTAAATTTAGCATAAATGATTAAAAATAGCTTCAGTGTGAGCCGGCGGTCAAAAAATTTTGGCTGTCCGGAAATAACTGTCCCATAAATAAATAAAAGGAGGTGAAGAAATTTTTCGCAGGAGTAGAGTTTGAGTATATAACCGTTTATCATTTAAGAAAAAGGGGGGTAAACATGCGATTAACGACAGTGAATTACATGAGCAAGACGTTGCTGGTGGCCTTGCTGGCATGCACGCTTCTGCTCGGCTCCGAAGGGAATGCAAAGGCAGCAAAGGACACGCTGATCATTGCGCAAAGCGCTGATATCACGACGCTGGACTCCACTCAGGCCACCCAGATCGTCAATTTAAATTTATTTTACAATATTTACGATGCTCTGGTCACCTGGAATCCGGAAGACATCGGCAAGCTGATGCCCAAGTTGGCGCTCTCGTGGAAGAACATAGACCCGGTAACGTGGCAGTTCAAGCTGCGCCAGGGGGTGAAGTTCCATAACGGTGAGCCTTTCAACGCGGAGAGCGTGAAGTTCACCGTGGAGCGGCTTATCACCAAAGGCGTCCACCAGGTATACTCGGGATTCGCCACCATCGAACGGGCGGAAATTGTTGATCCGTACACAGTGAACATCATCACCAAGAAGCCCGACCCTCTTCTCATCAAGCGTTTCGCGGCATACGGGGGGCAGATGCTGCCGTCCAAATACATCAAGACGGTTGGCTGGAAGACCTTCGGGATGAAACCCATAGGGACCGGACCATACAAGTTCGTGGAATGGATCAAAGACGACCACATCACCCTGGTGGCCAACGAGGATTACTGGAAAGGCGCTCCAAAGATCAAGAAGGTTATCTGGCGGTCCATCCCGGAAAATTTCCCCCGGGTGGCTGCTCTGACCGAGGGCGAGATTCACATTGCCACCAAGATCATTCCCGACCTCGTGCCCCTGGTGGAAAAGGCGAAGAATAGCCGCATCGAGCACACCCTGACCAACCTGGTGACTGTCTACTTGGTCAACTGCCGCAAAGGGCCCCTTGCCAAAAAGAAAGTGCGACAGGCTCTGAACTACGCATTAGACAAGGAGAAGATCATAAATGAGCTGTTCGGGGGATATGCCATCCCCATCGGCAGCGGCATCCCAAACACCGACTTCGGTTACAATCCTGCCATCAAGCCCTATCCTTATGATCAGGAGAAAGCCAAAAAGCTGCTGGCCGAGGCGGGATATCCCAATGGGTTTGAGTTCGACGTCCAGAGCGGCAGCGGCATTCACCTCAACGATAAGCAACTCACAGAGGCCGTGGCGGCCATGTACCAGGAGATCGGGCTGCGTCCCCGCATCGGCATCCTGGAACCGGCCACCCGGATGAAGCTCCTGCGGGGTCAGACTTTCCCGGGACTGCTGCTTGCCGATCCGGCCAGCACCACCTATGACGCTGACGGGGTGCTATGGAGGCTTCGAGGCCCAGGCGGGATCATACACAAGTCGTGGCCGGGGAATTACGAAGGGACCCATTTTTATAAAATCATGGAAGAGGCCCGCTACAGCATGGACCAAAAAAAACGTGAAAAATTGTATCACGAGGCGGCCCAGATCTGGCACGACGAGGCCGTGGAAATATTCCTGTTCCAGGGGGAGATGATCGACGGGGTTAGCAATGAGATCAATTACAAGGCCCGTGGGGACCAACGCATTTACGTAACCGACATCTCATTCCGATGATATCCATAAGGGCGGGGGCAAGCCCCCGCCCTTGAACGGCGATAATAATGACGATCTATGATGCCCTTTCGCCTTGTCAAACTAATGGCATATTTCTTCTCACTCCGATCTTTCCGTTTCATTTGCAATGAAAGAATTCCTCATCAGTAAGATACTTCATACAATCATAGTAGCTTTCTGCGTACTGACCCTGGTATTCGTGGTGCTCCATATGACCGGGGACCCGGTGTTGATGCTTCTGCCTCCCGACCCTTCGCAGGAGGAGATCGAGGCATTGACTCGTACCCTCGGACTGGATCAGCCTTTACATATCCAGTACTGGCGGTTTTTCATCAAGGTGATCCAGGGGGACTTCGGAGACTCTTTTCAGCATCAGCAGCCGGCCATGAAGCTTGTTATGGAGCGCCTTCCCGCCTCGCTGCTCCTGACTGTCACGGGAGTCATCCTCGCGGTGGTCATCGCGCTGCCACTGGGAATCCTGGCGGCTATCAGGCGCGGATCCATCATTGACAACATCGCTGTGGCCTTCGCCGCCGTGGGGCAATCAGCTCCATTTTTCTGGATCGGACTGATGCTGATCCTGATCTTCGCCGTTAAGCTGCATCTCCTCCCCACTACAGGATATGGGAGTTGGAAGCAACTGGTGATGCCGGCCATCACGCTGGCCACGTATCCCATGGCCGCCATCGCACGCCTGGTTCGCTCCAGCATGCTGGAAGTGCTGGGGATGGATTACATCAAAACAGCGCGCTCCAAAGGGCTGCGGGAAGCGCCGGTGATCCTCAAGCACGCGCTCAAGAATGCGTCCATCCCGGTGGTCACCATGGTGGGGCTTCAGTTCGGGATGCTCTTGGGCGGCTCCATTGTCTGTGAGATGATTTTCGCCTGGCCCGGGGTGGGTCGTCTCATCATTTTTGCCCTCTACAACCGGGATTACCCCCTGGTGGAGGCGGCGGTTTTCGTCGTGGCCATGGTCTTCGTTCTGTGCAACCTCCTGGTGGACCTGAGTTACGCATTTCTGGATCCTCGCGTAAGGATCAAGCCCTGAAAGGGGATGAAATGGAGCCCGGCCCCTGGACTAGTTATTTAATAAATCGGGAACGGGAGGAAATGTCTATGCTATCAATCAGAGGCACACGCGGTGTCCCGTGTGCTGCATTCGATAGAGCGAGACAGGCATGATGGGAACGCTGCGGAGGATCCCCCTCAAATTATATTTGTTTGCGGTTCCGGTGGTTGTAATGATCGTTTGCGCCATCTTTGCCCCTTACATCGCTCCCTGCGATCCCATCAAGGGGGACCTCTCTGAACGGCTCAGGCCGCCTGTCTGGATGGATCGAGGAAGTGCCGGACACTTGTTAGGGACCGATCATCTGGGGCGCGACGTGCTGAGTCGGATCATTTACGGTGCCCGTATATCTCTTTTGGTGGGCCTGATATCTTCCGTCATGGGCGCTACCTTCGGGATGTGCATGGGGATGCTGGGTGGCTACTTCCGTGGCAAGGTAGATGCCGTGATCACGAAGATCATCGACATTCAGCTCGCCTTTCCGTTTCTCCTGTTTGCAATCACAGTCATCGCCGTGCTGGGACCCAGCCTGCGCAACCTTCTGGTGATCCTGGCCATAAGCGGATGGGTAACGTATGCCCGGATAGTTAGAGGCCAGACTCTCAGTCTGCGGGAGAAGGAATTTATAGAAGCGGCCCGCGCCATCGGGTGCCATCCCGCTCGGGTCATCATGAACCATCTCCTGCCCAACGTGGTGTCCTATATCCTGGTGATTATGACCATCGAGATCGGCAGGCTTATCGTGCTGGAGTCGACCATGAGCTTTCTCGGACTGGGAGTCCAGCCGCCCACTCCAAGTTTGGGCATGGCTCTGGCCGACGGCAAGGATTATTTAATCACCGCGTGGTGGCTGGCAACGTTCCCCGGACTGACCATCATGGTTGTCGTGCTGTGCCTGAACGTGCTGGGCGACACCGCACGCGACCTGCTGGAGCCGAGAACCCGCCGCATGGGCATTAAAGTTGAGAAAGAACCCACAGTTTAACGCCCCTTTTGCACACCGTTTTTCTTTGATCGCGCCTTTCCTCAAAATGAGGCCAGCCTGTCTAATTTTGAAAGGAATGAGCGCCTCATGCCGTTTCCCCTGCTGTTTACGCCGGGGAGAAAAGCACTCGGTAAATGAGAACCAGGATCGTCATGACAATTAGGGAGAAAATGTCTCAGGATCTTGATATGGGCTGTGTCCAAAACACCATTGAATTATTGTCCCCTCGCCCCAACTTGCGGGGGAGTAAAAGTGTGACGAGGTTTTAAAGTAGGGGCACAGCGCGCTGCGCCCCTACAAAATCACCACTCACCCCCACACTCTTCCCCACGAGGCTGTCGAAAATCGCAGGAATTTAACCGTATTGATCGGACAACTCTTTGATTTTACAAGGGCCGAATTCATGTAAACCTCATTTATCGACACCCCTCAAGGGGAGAGGAATTCTTCATTGGTTTTGCGGGGGTTTAGCAATAGTTAAAAGTGCTTTCTTTACGCTCCCTCCGTCTAACCTATCGCTCCCCTGAACTACCTCAAGGGGAAATACCCCCTGTCATTATCAGGGTCAGTTACCGTACAGACCCCAAGAACGGTGCCGGGCGCGCTTATAAGGACGCTGAAGATACCTTCCTGACCGGTGCCGATGAGTTCCTCTGCGGGTATGTGCCTCAGGGCATGGGCATTCACGCTCATGTCCCTCTCCAGCACCCTGGTCCCGTTGAACTCATAGACCGTTATGGTGACATCAGCCGCTGTCTCGGCAAAATTGGCTAAATAAATGTCACCCGCGGCCCAGACATAATGCGCCAGCATGGGCAGGTACATGGTGCGTGTTTCCGTGCTCAGGGAACCCCGCCACAGGTCCCTGAACGATAAGGAATGGAAATCCGCCGGCCCGGTGATGATCATTCCATAAACCGTGTCGGGAGCCTCTACCGCAAGGCTGAACATTCCCTGGGTATTGCTGATATCTCTGATAAACGCAAAATAGACCTGTTTTGCGTCGATGGTCGTATCGATAGAGGTCCGCTCCCCGGTCGCATTATACAGAGTGATGGTGGCAGATGCGGAGCTGTCGCCGAAGTTGGTTAAATACAGCATTTCACTATTGTTGCTGTTATCCTGGACCATGGGGAGCCGGGAAGTGATGGTGGTCGGCGTTGCATCCACCCGCGGGCTTATAATGGTGAGATCACCAACCGCGTCCTGCGCCATGGAAGCAGGGCTGGTGGAGAACACAACAAGCAAAATCAATAGTGGAAATATGCAAAATACTTTTCGAATCATCGCTTTCTCCTTTCTCCCTGGAATCAAGGAATTGACATTTTATGCAGCAGGAGTGATGAAAATCTCCTTTCGCACGGGCACAGTCGACCCCGTTCAGGCCTACATCCGTGATTATACCCCGCCCGTTTCACCCGCAGTATCCTTCCCGGCCGCTCTTGCAGAGCGGCCGGCGCCGCTTATTCGCCTTTCGCTTGACTTTTGATCTGTTCAGGACACCTTCTTATAGACTACGTCATGCTCCCGCACGCGCTCCTTGACCTTGATACCGACCAAGTCTCTCGCCGAAGCTTTTTGGACATCCTGATTTTCGATCTGCAAGGAGTTAACAGTCTCCTCAAAGTCAGTGGTGTGTCCCACATAGTGGAGCGTGTCCCCCAGTGCAACCTCCCCTTCCGTAATCTTCACGGCCGCCACACTGGGCTTGGCAAAGAACTTGATAACCTCTCCGACTTTTATTTCCTCGGCCATGTCAAAACCTCCTTTTTTCGTGATTCCTTTTCATCCCCATTAATGCTCATTACACGGATACTATCACCTTTTCGGTTGTGCGTATATAATCAATGAAAGGATTTCCCGCGGGATCATAGGATAGTCAGGAAATTTATCAGGTTCGCGAACTCCCATTCATCCTGTTATCCTGTCAAAATTTCAAAACGGGAGTGATCCCCCCAGTAATAAAGGCCGCACCAGGCTCCGCAAGATTATTCCGGATCGGGCTGGTATAGGAGCGAACCAGGGGTCGTCATCTCCTTATTCCTCGACGGCGCTCCTGGACATCCATGGCCCACATCTGCGCATCATGAAGGTAAAAACGGTACCTTATCCGGGCGCCTGTCTTGCGAACCACCTGAAGATACGGCATGCCGAAAAACCTGCTCATGCCGCTGGAAATCTCTGTACCTCCGTCCTGATCATGGCGGATCTCCAGGATGGTCCGAAAGAGGCCGAATGCCACCAGGCGTGTACCGGTAAGGTAAAGCGAACAGGTGTACAGCTTATATCCCTTGAATCCCTTCATACTCAGGTCCGTGCCGGATGCTTCTCGGATGACGGTTTCTCCAAGGAGTCGGTCTGAGCGTGCCGGTCGGCCCGCCAGCCAGGTGATCAAGCCCATGATGCCCGTGATCAGGAGGCCGGGTGCAAACATGAACAACAGCCAGAATTTTTCCCCCTGGACGTACCAAATTCCGATTTCCCTGTCAATGGCCTCAATCTCCACCGCCAGACCGGCGCTGACGGGCTCCCCGTCAATTCTCAAATGGAGCAGGGCACGGTCCAAAACCTCCTTGTAACGGCGATGGGTGGAGCGGTAAGTCCTTGATTCAATCCACCAGGGCGCACCGCGGTGAGTGAATATGGCCAGGAATCGCCGCCGGTTCTTTGCCGGGGTGAAGATATAATACCACCCGTCGGTATAAACCCGAAATGGGCGTTGAAAGGCATATCCTTTTATCCCCCTACGGAGGCGATCCAGGTAACCGGGGTCAGCGTCTTTTGCCTCATACTGCGCCAGTTGAAGCCAGGAAGTCCCTTTCCGGAAAGTGAATATCTCCCATCCCCTCCGATGACTTCGTTTCATTGACCACCCTGTCGGCACCATCGTCGTTACGGGGCCGAGGGAGATTTCCTTGAATTGAATTTCCTCCCTGATAACGCCGGCGTAAATGGCCCCGAACAGAATGAACAATCCGAGGCCCACCAACAGCATTACCCGAAACATTGGACGCATGATGAATTATACCATGTCAGGTTTCGGTAAATCAAGCAAGAGCGACAGCCTTTATTGACTTTGACCGATACCTCTGGTACATTTAATTAATATAGTTTTATTGCGCAAATAGCGTATGAAGAAGCTTGTGAAAGGCTTGAAAGCCTGTCAAGCTATGCCCGATAAATGCTGGAGGAAGGTGCATTGAAACGGTATGAGATTCTTGTGAATGAAGAGTATTGCAAGGGTTGCGGAATATGCGTCCATTTCTGTCCCGGTGAAGCACTTGAGCTTTCGGAGGAATTCAATGAGAAAGGCCGTAATATGCCTTTCCCGGCGGACATGGAGAGGTGCACCGGATGCCGCATGTGCGAGCTGTATTGTCCTGATCTGGCGATCGCTGTCGTTGAGATAAGTACAAGTGCCGCCGTGTCCGGTTAACAGAGATGAGATGTTACGTGAAGAGTATCGTTGCACTGTTATAGCTCAAGCGAATGATAAAAGCTGAAATCATGTAGACCTCAAGAATGTTATTGTATGCGGGAGGTGGTGACCAGTGAACAAGAGGGTCAGGACCGGCACCTATTTTATGCAAGGCAACGAAGCATGCGTGGAGGGAGCCATTGCGGCGGGTTGTATGCTGTTTGCGGGGTATCCCATAACGCCTGCCACAGAAATAGCCGAATTTATGGCCGGGCGGCTCCCCCGGGTGGGTGGTGTGTACGTTCAGGGAGAGGATGAACTGGCTTCTCTTGGAATAGTGGCGGGGGCGTCGGCTGGTGGGTGGAAAGCCATGACAGCCACGTCCGGAAACGGCATATGCCTGATGCAGGAGGAGATAGGCTATGCAGCCATGGCCGAGATTCCGTGCGTCATTGTTGACGCCCAGAGAGCGGGGCCGGGAACGGGTGCGGCCACTAAAAGCATGCAGGGTGATGTGTATCAGGTACGATACGGGAGCAATGCGGATTATTCAATAATTGCACTGGCGCCAAGCTCTCCCCAGGAGATGTTCGATCTCACCATTGAGGCTTTCAACTATTCGGAGACCTACAGAACCCCTGTGTTCATCTTATCGGATGAGATTGTCAGCCACATGCGCGAACGGGTGACCATTCCCGCACCCGAGAAGATACCGCTGGTTAACAGGAAAAAGCCCGATGTTCCACCGGAGAAGTTCGTTCCGTTCCGGGCGGAAAGTGCAACCGGTGTCCCGCCGATGCCGTCATTCGGGGACGGGTATGCACTTCCGGTTTCTAGTTTCACCCGAACCGAGACGGGCAGGCCCTCAACGGACTATAAGACCCATGCAGGACTTGTTCAGAGGCTCTGGGATAAGATTGAGAAAAACGTTGACCGCATAGTCAGGATTGAATCGAATGGCCTTGAGGACGCCGAGGTTGCCGTCGTTTCCTATGGAAGCGTTGCCAGAGCGTCAAGGGATGCGGTGCGACGAATGAGGTCCGAAGGGATGCGGGTGGCCTTCGTGAGGCTGATAACCCTCTGGCCTTTTCCTGATGAGAGGATTCGGGAAGTTGCACAGCATGTGAAGGCGCTCTTTGTTCCTGAGATGAACCTCGGGAAAATGGTCCGTGAAGTGGAGAGGGTCGCAGGGAGGTATGCCGAGGTTTTTTCAATCCCCAAACCCGGAGTAGAAATACACACGCCCGTGGAGATTCAGGAAGCTGTTGGGAGGATTTTTTCATGAGCAGTATACATGAAAATGTGAAGCGTCAGGCGGAACACCCCGCCTTGAAGCACTTCAGAAAGGACAGCCCCGGCACGCCTCACCTCTGGTGTCCGGGTTGCGGGATCGGTCAGGTGTGGCATTATACTACCAAGGCCATAGAGGAACTCAGCCTTGATGAGGATAAAGTGCTGTGGGTCGGGGGAAGCGGCTGTACCGGCAGAATGTGCACATACTGGCATAAAGACTTCTTCCACACGCTGCATGGGAGAGCCCTTTCCTTTGCCACAGGGGTGAAGCTGGCAAGGCCGGAGCTCTCCGTGTTGGTGCACAGCGGAGACGGTGAGTGTGTCGCCATAGGCGGGAACCACCTCATTCACGCAGCAAGGCGCAACGTAGATATAACCCTCATTGCCATCAATAACTTCAATTATGGCATGACGGGCGGACAATTCTCACCTACCACTCCTACCAACGTCCTCACTGCAACAACACCATACAAGAACAAAGAGGCTCCTTTTAACCTGTCGAACCTTATGAGGGAGGCGGGAGCCACGTACATCGCACGGTGGACCACGTTCCAGGCCAGACAGGTTATTAACGCAATTAAGAAAGGCATACAGAACAAGGGGTTCAGCTTCGTGGAGATACTCTCCCAGTGCCCCACTCAATATGGGCGAAGAAACAAGCTGGGCAGCGCAACCGAGATGATGGAGTGGCTTAAGGATAATTCTGTTACGAAGGAGAAAGCTGCAAAGATGTCGCCGCAGGAGCTTGAAGGCAAGTTCCTGCTCGGCGAGTTGCACAGCGAGACAAGACCCGAATTTTGCGAATACATGAGGGGAGTGACGGAGGAGGCATCGCGGGATCGAGCTTAGTCATTACTGGAAGGTGAACCCGGCAAATGTTTCGTTTTGCGATTAAAAATCTCTGAAGAAGAAAGGGAGTTGATAGTGGCAAGACATGAGGTTCGGATAGCAGGCTTTGGAGGCCAGGGGGTGGTTTTAAGCGGCATTGTGCTGGGTACTGCGGCAATATATGGGAATAAATACAGTACCCAGGTGCAATCTTATGGTCCCGAGGCCAGGGGTGGAGCATGCAAGACCGATGTCGTGATAGCCGACGAGGAGATATCTTTCCCCATGGTAACAAGCGCTGATTTCTTCGTAGCCCTCTCTCAAGAGGCTCTGGATAGATACATTACAGATCTTCCGGACGGAGGGACTCTCATAGTAGATGAGGACTTGGTAAAGACTATCCCGGAGGGACGAGACATTAAGATTTACAAGCTGCCAATGACCAGGTCTGCGGACAAGAAGTTAAAAAACCGGATGTTCACGAATATCGTCATGCTCGGTGTCCTAACGGGACTCACCGGCATTGTTTCCAAGGAAGAAATGAAGAAGGCGGTGAAAAATACGGTGCCAAGGGCGACAATTGAAAGGAACCTGGAGGCCCTGGAAGAAGGGTTCACCCTGTCAGAGCGGATAAAATCATGATAAAGAGGACATTAATGTAACCAAATACGATAGTCTTATGAAACCATTCATCCAATTCCATCGGCCTGAGGGTTCTTTTACCGGTTATGCCATACTTTCAAACCGTTGAAAAGGCGGCAACGCAATAAATTATACGTGTCTGAAGCCTTTTGTCACGAACAGTTATTTTAGCGCACTCAATGTCGCGGGCGCAAAAAACAGCTCATACTATAATGACGGTCCGCTTGGCCGCAAAACTCAGTCCCTCGACCCGTCGGCATCCTCAACCACCGGACCCCGTGTTCCTTGCGAAAGGCGCCCCCCGGTCATCGAGCAAATACAAGGCACTTTTTAAGCACTAAACAAAACAGGAGCAAGTTGATGATTGAAAAAATCTTGGAGAATCTCTACAGAATCGAAATTCCCCTTCCCCGCAATCCCCTGAAGGCCATCAATTCATATGTGATAAAAACCCCGGAGCGTAATTTAATTATTGATACGGGGATGAATCGGGAAGAGTGCATGAAGGCAATGCAGGATGGTTTGAGTGAGCTCGGGGTGGATTTAAGGGAAACAGACTTTTTTATTACCCATTTACACGCGGACCATCTTGGGCTCGTCTCCAACCTGGCGACAAATTCCTCGACGATATTCTTCAACCAGCCGGATGCGGATAGAATCAGCGGGGGGTTCCTCTGGGATGATATGATCAACTTCGCCGGTAAGAGCGGTTTCCCGGAAAATGAGCTGCGAGCGGCCCTTCACAACCATCCTGGATATAAATACAGCCCCAAAGGGCACGTGACATTTCATATATTGAAAGAAGACAACACCATAAGCATCGGCGACTACGTATTTACATGCGTGGAAACTCCCGGCCATACCAGAGGGCATATGTGTCTTTACGAGTCTGGAAAGAAGATTTTCATCTCCGGAGATCACATTCTTCATGACATAACTCCTAATATTCAATTGTGGTCCAATAAAGAGAATCCCCTTAATGAATATATGGCAAGCCTTGACAAGGTCTATGGGTTGGATATTGAGCTTGTATTGCCCGGCCATAGGATCATCTTCAGGAACTGTAAAAAGAGAATTCAGGAGTTAAAAAAGCACCACCAGCACAGGGCCGACGAGGTTCTTTCCCTCCTTGAAAACGGCGGCCAGAACGCCTATCAGGTGGCATCACGCATGAGCTGGGATATTACCTATGCCTCGTGGGATCTATTCCCTGTTGCACAAAAATGGTTTGCTACCGGAGAGGCCATTGCCCACCTGAAATATCTTGAGGAAAAGGGAATGGTACAAAGAGAAATGCGGGATCATACAATAGTGTTCTCATTATAATATTACAGAGCCTGATGTGATGCAAAACCCGATCCGGCTCAAGAATAATTCTATCTGACCGCCGATTCGGCCAAAGGCTTAATTCTCAATGTCAACCCTATTACCGGGCCAAAGAGGAGGGAAAAAGCAAGCCAGATAAAATAATAACTTCCAGAGGTGTCAAAAATCCACCCAGCTAGGGTGGGTCCTATAATCCCTCCAATTGCTGCGGAGCCGAATGTTATCCCGAGCATTTTGCTGAAGTGGTTTCTTCCAAAATATTCCCTTAAGATGGCTCCCCTCATGATCATACTCCCCCCAAAACCCGGAGAGAAAAAGGAAAGAAAGAGAACAATAACCCATCCCGATTGCGCATAACAGAAAGCCAGCATTCCCAGGCCCATAAAGCAGAACGAGGTAGCCATAACAAACCTTTTGTCAAAGATATCTCCCAGCCACCCGAAACCAAACCTTCCAATGATGCTGAAGAGGGGAATGGCTGCTGCCACAAGCCCGGCGGTCGATCTTGGTATCCCCACGCTGCTGAGATATGGCATGACATGTATGACGACCGCGGAAAGGGCCATGGTCCTCATTACCTCTACGAGGTTTAAATATAGAAAAGATTTATTCTTGAGAGCTTCCTTCAATCCGATCTCAATTTCATCGGCCTGAATTTCAAAGCGGGGAATTGAATCATCCGGCAGTTCTCCATCGGGAAAATATCCATATGGTTCCGGTTTGTTTCGGATGACTAAGGATAGAGGAATTCCCAGAATCCACATCCCCAAACCGAGAATGATGCATGTGGTCCTCCAGCCATAAACGTCGATAAGCCAAACAATAAGGGGGACAATCAATCCACTGGCGCCGAATCCTGAGGCCATGACTCCGAAAGCTTTCCCTATCTTTTTATGAAACCAATTCGCCACCGTAGACATCAGAACAACGCTGGTGCATCCACCGGCACCAAAAGCGAGGAGTAAAACAGCGCCGTAGAACATGACAAGAGATCGGGTAAGACTGAGGAGGATGAGCCCAAAGCCGATGGTGATTATTCCCAAAAAAGCCAGCTTTCTTGGACCAAACCGATCGACCAGGAAACCTATGAGCGGGGCAACGATTCCCATTTCCAGGCCGCGAAGGCTGGTGGCAAGAGATATCTGGGTATAGCTCCAGCCGAATTCTTCTTTTAGCGGTTCAATAAAGGCAGTAAAACCAAAAAATACAACACTGCCCACATAGAGGCTGATAAGGAAAGAAGCAATTACAATCCACCATCCATAAAATATATTGTTAATCATGGATTCCTTACTGTTGAGTTGGAGGTAAAAAGATATGCTCTTTTTCTATACTATCAGCTCATGCACGTCAATATCACAGAAAGCAGGAGCGAGAAAGCTCTTCTTTATGATCATATGATCAATATCGCCATATTTTCCCCTGCATCGTCTCAGTAATTGTCATTCAGGGGCTGCACCCGAAGTGATAGGGGTAGGGACAGCGCATTGAGTTGCGCCGCCCCTCCCTCCGAACCGGACGTGCGGGTCTCCCGCATCCGGCTCTCCGGTTGGTGGTTAGCCTCGCGAGGACTGGAGTA